>CAMPGU010000027.1 GCA_946885645.1 uncultured Haloferula sp. | reverse complement strand
CGAGGGGACGGTCTGTTTTTGGAAGCCAAGGGTGAACCAGAAAGTCGAGCCTTTGCCCGGTTCGCTCTCGACACCGATTTCGCCGCCGAGCGCCTCGACGATCTGGCGGCAGATGCTCAATCCGAGGCCGGTCCCGCCATACCGGCGCGTGTCGGAGCCGTCGGCCTGCACGAAGGGATCGAAGATCCGCTGGCGGGCACTGTCGGCGATGCCGATCCCCGTGTCCCGGACTTCAAAATGTAGTTTTGCCGTCGTCTCCGTCTCGGAAATTAGCGAGACCATCACGCTGACCTCCCCCCGGTCCGTGAACTTCACGGCGTTGCCGACGATGTTTGTCAGCACTTGGCGGAGACGGCCGGGATCTCCGCGAAGGTGTGGAAAAACCTCGTTGTGGACGTGACCCGCCAATTCCAGACCCTTGTTGCGCGCCACGCCCCCGACGATGTCCAAAGTGCCTTCGATCAAAGCTCCCAGATCGAAATCCACCGTCTCGAAGTTCAGCATGCCGGCTTCGATCTTCGAGGAATCAAGGATGTCGTTGATCAGGTTCAAGAGCACGTCGGCGCTGCTGCGGATCGTGTCCACGTAGTCGCGCTGGTCGCGGTCCAGATTGGTATGGAGGAGGAGTTCCGCCATGCCGACCACCCCGTTCATCGGCGTACGGATCTCGTGGCTCATGTTGGCGAGGAAGCGGCTCTTGAGGCGCACGGATTCGATTGCGGCATCACGGGCCGCCGCGAGTTCCGTCAGGATTTGCTTGCGGCGGGTGATATCCCGCGCGGACGCGCACAAAAGTTCCTGCCCCTCGTAGGTGAAGAAGGCCACGGTGAGTTCGATCGGGATCTCGCGCCCGTCTTTCGCCAGATGTCTGGCCTCGAAGTTCTGGTGCCGCTTGCCCCGCAAGGACTCCCAGAACAATTGCCAGCCTCTTTCCCGGATCTCCGGAACGATGTCGCAAACCGTCAGCTCGTAGAGTTCCTCCGACGTGTAGCCCAAGATCTTGCACGCGGCGGTATTGACATAGAAGAGCCTCGAATCGGGTGCGACCCAGAACATGGCATCCGCCGCGTTATCCACCGAAAACTGGGTGAAGCGCAGCGCCTCCTCGCTCCTCCTGCGCTCGGCGATCTCGCTTTGGAGCTGCGCATTGGCATTTTCCAGCTCCGAAGTCCGCGCCCGCACCGTGGACTCCAGCGACTCCGCGTGGCGGCGCGTTTGTTGCAGCAGCGCCCACTTGCCCGTGAGCGCGTGGGCGCACTGCACGACTTCGATCATGTCGAAGGGCTTCTTGAGGATCAGCAGGCGGTCCGTCCGGCCCAGGCGTTCCACCATTTCTTCCCACGAGTAATCCGAATAGGCGGTGCAGATGACGACCTGGATATCGGGATCCACTTCCCACAAACGGGCGGTCGTTTCGATGCCGTCCAAGCCGGGTGGCATGCGGACATCCATGAAGACCACGGAGTAACGCTCTCCCGCCTCTTGGGCGGAGCGCACCCGATCAACCGCTTCAAGTCCTTGGGAGGCGAAATCGAGCTCGAAACATGCCTTGTCCGGAGCCGGCGAAGCCGTTCCGAAGAACGCCGCGTCCTCCGCGTCGAAGTCATCCTCCGTCGGAGCGGTTCCCAGGATCTTGCGGAAGTCGTCGTGGATTGCCCGGTTGTCGTCCACCACCAGGATGCGGTGCGTCGGATCCGGAAGGGGAGCGGGCGCGGAAGAGAAGGAATTCATGCAGTGGGTTTCTTTTCTGCCGGAGGACTCGTCGGCAGCTCGAGGGTGAAGGTGGAACCGGCTCCACCGCCGTTGCTGTGGACGGTGAGACGCCCGCCCATCTCCTGTGCCGCCAGGGCACCGCTATGGAGGCCGAAGCCGTGGCCGTTTTGTTTCGTGGTGAAGCCGTGCTCGAAAATGCGCGTCAAATTCTCCGCCGGGATACCTATCCCGTTGTCGATCACCGCGACGCGGACCTGCCCGTCGCCGCCGCTCACACGCACGGTCATCTTCTTGTCGGGGGACCCGGCCTCGTCGCAGGCTTGCTTCGCGTTCCGGATCAGATTCACCAGGATCTGCACCGCCTTGTGCTTTTCGACAGTGATGGGAGGCACCGTTTCATAGTCGCGGATCACCTTCACGTCGTGACGCACCAAGGCATGGTTCGTCATGTGCAGGCTGTCCTCCACCAGGTCGGTCACTTCCACGGTTTCCGTGAAGGTGGAGAGCTTTGCGTAGTTCTGCTGCATGGAGATGATCTCCCGGATGTGGTCGATATTCTTGCCGAGCAATTGAAGTTCCCGGAGAACATCCGACTGCTCCTCCGAAAGCCGTTCGGCCAGTTTCGCCAGGAAGTCCGGGAGCTGCTTGCCCCTT
This sequence comes from uncultured Haloferula sp., assembly GCA_946885645.1. The sequence goes on along the minus strand of CAMPGU010000027.1, from coordinate 20,918 downwards.
GGATCCTCGGTGAAAAAGGCGACGGCGTCGCCCGAGTGTTCGCGCAGCAGTTGGGCGGTCTTGGCGACGCTGCCGACGCGGGATTTGTTCATCTTGTTCGCCACCACCGAGCAGGAAACGTTCACGCTGTTGAGCACGTTGCCGACATTGTGGAGCACGCTGGTGGCCACTTCCGCCATGCCCGCGCGACGGGAGGCTTCCAGCAGCTCCTTGTGCATCGTCTCCAGCCGGGCCCCGGCTTCCTTGCGCTCGGTGATGTCCTGGATCTGGGAAATGAAATGGAGCGGCCGGCCCCGGCTATCCCGGATCAGCGAGGCGCTCAACAGGACCCACACCACCCGGCCTTCCTTATGAAAGTACCGCTTTTCGATTTCATAGGAGCTGATTTCGCCCGCCAGGGTTCGCCGCACTTGGGCGAGATCGGGCTCCAGATCTTCGGGGTGAGTCATCTCTTGAAAGGTCTTGTCGGAAAATTCCCCTTCCTCGTAACCCGTCAAACGGCAAAGCGCCCGATTCACCTTCAGCCACTCCCCCTCCGGCGACACCAGGGCCATGCCGATCGAGGCGTGCTGGAAGGCGACCGAAAAGCGCCGCTCGCTGTCCTGGAGTTCCCGGTGCGCGGTCAGCAGCTCCGCCGTCCGCTCGGTCACCTGATTTTCAATCTGCGAATTGAGCTTCTCCAGACGGGCGCGCCGCGAGGCCACCTCGAACATGTCGCGGATGCTCTGGCGGGTGGAGATGAGGAGAAACGTGTCCTCGAAAAGAACCCAGGCCGCATGTTCCACCCAGCGCCAATGGCTCGCCGTCGCCACCCCGAAGACCGACTGCGGCCAGAACACGCCCCGCAGGAAGTGATCGACGGCGACGACAACCGTGGCCGAAACCAGAACCTTCCAATCACGGTAGATCGCGAGGAATGCGAGCGAGCCGAAAACGTGGAAATGGGTTTCCACTCGTCCGCCGGTGAGATGGATCAGAAGCGCGGAAAAAAGCATCTGGGCCACTGCGATGGTGTGGCGGGTGAGGGCGAGCCCCGGGTGTTTCCTGGCGAGGAAGACGGGGAAGCCGGTGATCGCCCCGCCCAGAAAAATCGCGGCCCATACATGCCAGTGCGTCTGGCTGGCTGCCCCGATCCACGTCCGGGGGGAGATGATCAAGGCGGCGGCGATGCCGGCCAGCCATTGGACGATCATCAGATTGGCGAACAACCGGTCCGTCTGCCGGTAGATCTTCTCCCGGGCGTCCTGGAAATGCGCCCGCGCCCTCTCGTCCACCGGGCTCTCTGAATCTGTCATGGCTTGCATGCGACTTCTCCTTCCCCGCATTCGGCTGCAAACAGAGGGCACCCGAAAACGGGGGTTTCCAGCCCGCGGGAAAGCGTGTGATCGAGCGACGCCAGCGCGGCGCTCCGCCCGGCGTTGTCGCCGGAGTGACCGCGGGACAAGGTGATGCCGCCGTGAAATAGCAGCCGCCCGTCGTGGCCATATACCAAGGTCTGGCCGGAGGTTCCGGCGCCGAAGCGCGCGGCTTCGGCCATTCCCTCGTCACGGTGGACACTCACTCCCGGGATTGCCGCCGCCTTGCGCCACAGGGCCGTGTCTGTCCAGTCCTCCGCGGCTTCCGCGGGTTTGATGAACCACACTTGTGCATTCAGCCGCCCCTTGCTCTGGGCCATGAGTATTTCCAGCTCGCCGAGCGTCGCTCTCGTGCACGGGCAGCGGGGATGGGCGAACAGCACCAGATTGGACCGGCTCGGATCGAAGGCGATCCCGCTACCGGCCGGCCAGCGTTCCGGGATCTTCCCCGTGGGCCCGGGAGAAGCCGAATAAACGAGCAAAATCGCCATCACGGCGACCACCGCAGCCAGCCAGCCGGCGGCCGCTAGCGCAAGGGGATTGATGGGCAGTCGTTTCATGTCTGTTAGCTTCGCTCCCGTTCCCGTTCGGGGGGAGCGGGAGTTCCATAGGTGAAATTCGCCCCGGTGCCGGTGCCGTCGCCAGGGACGCAGATGCTTTCCGCTGCGGTGCCGGACACCCGGGCCAGGGCCTTGCGGGCCGGCTTCCGCTTTTGATCGATTTCAGCCGCCTGCATCCGATCCAGGTATTTCGCAGGGCAATTCCAAGGCGAAGGTGGCCCCGCGGCCGATGCCATCGCTATGAACGGTGAGGCTTCCCCCCATCTCCCGGGCGGCCAATACACCGCTGTGGAGGCCGAAACCGTGGCCGTCCGTTTTCGTCGTGTAGCCGTGCTCGAAGATGCGGGTGAAGTTTTCCTGCGCGATGCCGATCCCGTTGTCGCTCACGCTGATCACGAGATGGCCGGCATCCCCCCGGGCGATGCGCACCTTGAGGCATTTGTCCGCATTGCCGCCGTCGCTGAGGGCATGCTTTGCATTGCGGATGAGGTTCACCAGAATCTGGAGGATCTTGTGTTTTTCCAGGACCACCGGCGGGACCTCCTCGAACTCGCGCTCGACCCTGATCTCATGCCGGATCATGGCGACCATGTTCATCCGCAGGGCATCCTCGACCAGATTCGCGATCGCCAGCGACTCCTTGACGCCACCGATGTTCGCGTAGCTCTGCTGGACGGAGATGATCTGGGAGATGTGATCGATGTTGCGGTCCAGCAGCTCCACCTCCCCCAGGATCTCGCTTTGCTCGGAAGCGAGACGGCCGGCGAGCTTGCCGAGGAATTCCGGGAGCTGCCGTCCCTGCGGGTCGGTAGTGAGAAAGGCCGCCAGATCATCCGCGTGCTCCTTCAGCAGGGCCGCGGTCTTGGCCACGGTCTCGATCCGGGAGCGGCGCACCTTTTCCATGACGACCGAACACGAGATGTTCACGCTGTTGAGCACGTTGCCGACATTGTGCAACACGCTGGTCGCAACCTCGCTCATCCCTGCACGCCGCGAAAGTTCCACGAGCTGGTCGTTCAGCCGGTCTTTCTCGAGCTCGGCGAGCACCCGCTCGGTGACGTCGGTATGGAAGCCGACCCACTCGATGACCGCGCCATCCTCGTCTAGCAAGGGAGCCGCGCGGACCGAGAGATGGCGGTAGATCCCGTCGTGCCGCAGCACGCGGTGAATCGTGAGATAGGTTTTCCGGCTGGCGAGTGCTTCCGACCAGATCCTCGCGGTGGAAGCCCGGTCTTCCGGATGCACCGCATCCAGCCAACCCCAGCCGCGGAGCTGCTCGAAAGTCTGACCGGTGAAGGCCGACCAGGAGGCCTGGGGTGTTTCGAATTCCCCGGAAGGCGCGGTATTCCACACGATCGCCGTCGTCGCCTTCACGAGCGAGCGGTAGCGCTGCTCGTCATGGAGCATCTTCTCCGCCGTCAGCTTGCGCTCGGTGATGTCGCGGGAAATCCCGATGATTCCGATGATGTTGCCTTGCTGGTCGCGGCGCGGAACCTTCGTGGTGGAAACCCAGCTCACCCGTCCCCCCGGCCACACCTCCTTCTCTTCCTTGTTAAGAAGGGGCTCGCCGGTAGCCATGATCCGCTGCTCGTCCTCGTGGGCTTGGCGGGCATGGACCTCGTCGAAGAAATCGATATCCCGCAGACCGATAGCCTGGTCGGGGTCTTGGAAGCCCATGTGCTTCGCCATCGTCCCGTTCACCCGTATGATCCGGCTCTCGCGGTCCTTGAAATAGATGTGGTCCGGACTGGTGTCCATCAGGCTCGCCAGGAGGACCTTTTCCTGCATCAGCGACGCCGTGGCCCGGTTGCGCTCCCTGAGGTCCTGGATCTGGGAAATATAAAAGCGGGGGATGCCGCAGTCCGTCCGCGCCAGCGAGACGGTCACCAGGACCGGAACCGCCTTGCCGTCCTTGTCGAGATAACGCTTCTCCAGATTATAAGCGGCGATTTCCCCGCCGAGCAGTTGCTGCCTCCTGACCAGATCCGGCTCGAGATCCTCCGCATGGGTGTGATCTTGGAAGCGATCGCCCAGAAGGTCCTTCTCGGAATATCCCAACAGACGGCACAGGGCACGGTTGACCTTCAGCCACCTGCCTTCGAGCGACTCCAGCGCCATCCCGATAGCAGCGTGTTCAAAGGTAACCGAAAACAGGGCGTCCTCCTGCTCTCGTATGGCCGGTCTATCCTGCTCCAACATGCGGACACTCAATATACTACTTTAAACCCGATATGGCCATGATCTTCTTGTCTCCCGCAATTTTTGCAGGAATGGATATTCGGGAGGTCTTAGCAAATGCCTGCCTGCGGCTTCAGGAGCACACCGGGCATTCGTTGATTTTCTTGAAGAAATCGTTGCCTTTGTCGTCCACGAGGATGAACGCCGGGAAATTCTCCACGCGGATTTTCCATACCGCTTCCATCCCCAACTCCGGATACTCGATGACCTCCTGACTCTTGATGTGTTCCTTCGCCAGCAGGGCGGCAGGCCCCCCCGCGGAGCCGAGGTAGAAGCCGCCGTGGGCCTTGCAAGCGTCCGTCACGGCTTGGGAGCGGTTGCCCTTCGCGAGCATCACGCGGGAGCCGCCATGGCTCTGGAAGAGATCGACATAGGAATCCATGCGCCCTGCCGTCGTGGGACCGAAAGAGCCGGAAGGGTAGCCAGCCGGAGTCTTGGCGGGGCCGGCATAGTAAACGGGGTAATCCTTGATGTAGTCGGGAAGTTCGCCGCTTTCGTCCAAGCGCTCCTTGATCTTGGCGTGGGCGATATCGCGGGCGACGATGATGGTCCCGCTCAGTGAAACGGCGGTGGTCACGGGATACTTGCTCAGCGTGGCGAGCGTCTTTTCCATCCCTTGGTCGAGGTCGATCTCCACGCCCTTGAACTTCCAGTCGCGGTATTTCTCGGGGATGAACCGCCCGGGGTCCTTCTCCAGCTTTTCGAGGAAGATGCCATCCTTGGTGATCTTCGCCTTTGCCTGGCGGTCGGCGGAACAGGAGACACCGATGCCCACGGGGCAGGAGGCACCGTGGCGCGGCAGGCGTACCACGCGCACATCCAAGGCGAAATATTTCCCGCCGAATTGCGCGCCGATGCCGATCTGGCGGGCGGCCTGCAAAAGCTCCGCCTCCAGTTCGAGGTCCCGGAAGGCGCGACCGTGCTCGTTCCCGGAAGTCGGCAGGGCGTCGTAATACCGGGTGGAGGCCAGCTTCACGGTCTTCAGGCAAGTCTCCGCGGAAGTGCCGCCGACAACGATGGCGAGGTGATACGGCGGGCAGGCGGCGGTGCCGAGGGAGCGCATCTTTTCGATGCAGAATTCCTTCAGGCGCTTGGGGTTCAGCAGCGCCTTCGTTTCCTGATAAAGGAAGGTCTTGTTCGCCGAACCGCCGCCCTTGCTGACGAAGAGGAACTTATAGGCGTCGCCTTCCGTGGCGTACAGGTCGATCTGGGCGGGCAGGTTCGTCCTGGTGTTCGCCTCCTCGTACATCGTGAGGGGCGCGGTCTGGGAGTAGCGCAGGTTTTCCTCTTGGTAGGTCTTGTGGATGCCCTTGGAAAGCCACTCGGCGTCGTCGCAGCCGGTCCACACTTGCTGGCCCTTTTTGGCGACCACGGTTGCCGTGCCGGTATCCTGGCAGGCGGGAAGGATGCCCTTCGCGGCGATCTCCGCATTTTTCAAAAGCATCAGCGCCACCATCCGGTCGTTTTCCGTGGCTTCGGGATCCTCGAGAATGGCCGCTACCTGCGCGAGGTGGCTCGGGCGCAGGGTGAAGTTGATCGCCTTCATCGCTTCGTTCGCCAGCAGGGCCAGGCCCTCCGGCGCGATCTTCAGGATTGGATCTCCCTCGAACTCCGAGACCGACACGTGCGCGGTCGAGATGCACTCGTACTCGGTCTCGTCGGCACCGAGCGGGAAGGGGTCCTGATACGTGAAGTCGGGCATGCGCGGGAGTCTAGGCAGTGCCCGCGGGCCGTCCAGCCCGGCTAGAGCGCAAAAAAATTCCCCGCGTGCCCGAAGGCAGGCGGGGAGGGGAAAAGGCCGCTCTTAAGGGCGGCGGCGGCGCAGCAAGAGCAGAAACCCGAAGGCTCCGAGCAAGGTCGTGGACGGTTCGGGCACGGCCACCCACAGGCGGTCCTGCTCGCCGGCCGGGGCGTCCGCGAAATAATAGGTGTAGCCTCCTTGGTTGGTCCAGGGATTGGTAGTGGAGCGGATGTTCGCGAGGAATTGCTCGGCGTAAAAGTCCGCCGCGTCGGCCTGGCTGCCGGGAACGGCACCGTCCATATCGATGCGGAAATTGCCGTCGATCCCCGAGGTGTCGTCGATCGAGAGGGTTGCCGCGTCCTCGTGGATCAGCTCCCAAAGCGCGATCTGCATCCCCGCCGCGTAGGCCTGGAGCTGGTCGTATGCGGCCTCGTGGCCGGGGACGAGCGCCCAATCACCCGTGTCTCCGATGTAATCGGCGAGCATCTCGTCGAACTCCGGGAGGGCGTTGGAAAACAGCGCGCCGATTTCATCTTGCCGCCCCAGAATCCCCATGCCGGGGGTCACCGTGTCGTAGGTCCAGTTCTCGGCGGTGCCTTCGTCGAAATTCGCGCAAAAGTCGTAGATGTAGCCCGTCCCGTAGCCGTCCTTCTCCAAGAGATTGAACCCCGCCAATTGCGGCTGGAGCGTCGCCTCAGGGCCTCGGAGGAAGGGGATGACTTCGGCGTAGAAGGCGTTCTTGAATTCGGTGTTCTCGTCCACCACCACCTGGGCGTTGGCGGAATGCAAGAGGGACGCGGCGAGCACGACGTAGCTGAGCAGGGGGATCTTCATCTTCTTTCGTGAGGGCGCAGTGCCGCCGGAATCCCGTGGCACCAAAGGATGACGCGGAGGTGCTTAACAGAACTGAACTGTTCCGCAAGTCCGATTTTGCCCCCGCGCCGCCTTCACATCCTGCCCTCGTCCGCGTCGATATAATCCATGAAGGTGAGGATATCCGTCCGGTCCTGAAAACCGGATTCTGCCTTTCGCTGCGCCAGGCGTTCCGCGATGTCGTCCCGGAAGCCGCGCGTGTGCATGAAAGCCTTCCACCACGCGAACTCGTGGGTAGGGCGCGGCGTTCCATTCTCCCGTGCCCAGGCCAAGGCTTCCTCGTCGGAAGCGCCCGCGCGAATCCGGGCCGCGAGCGTCTCATATTCGATCCCGAAAAACTGGCAGGTCCAGAGGTCCATCCCCGCCCCGAGATTCGGGTGATATTGGGGGTGCAGGTGTCCCGCCGCGTGCAGGCGGGCCTTGTGGCAAAGCCGGGGAAAATAAGGGACGCCGTCGATTTCGTCCCGGGGGCTGCGCGGGGTCTCGTAGGATTCGCTCACAGCCGGAGAGTCGCGGAAGGCCTGGGAGGCTTCAAGCCCTGTCGAAACCTCCTTTGCTTTCCCGCCTGGATCCGTAAGATGCAGGCATGAGAATCATGATCGCCCTTGCCGTGCTCGCCTTGGCTCCGCTGCCGGCGGTCGCGCAGCACACCGTGACGCCGCCGAGCGCCCCCCGCCTGCCGCTGGGGACCGTCTTCAAAGGCGATTCGAAATTCAGGGCGCTGGTCCGGCAGGCGGAGCGGGAAAACTGGCGGCAGCTCCCGCTCGGTGCCCGCACCATCCGCGCGGCCCGGGCCATGGTCGGGACTCCTTACGTGAATTACACGCTGGAGGTGCACGACCGCATCGAATCCCCGGTGGTGAACCTGAGCGGGATGGACTGCTGGACTTACTACGAGAACGCCTTGGCCTTCGCCCGCATGCTCCGCTACAAGCCGGGCCCCTACACGCCGCAGGACATGCTGCACATGGTGGAAGTGGAGCGCTACCGGGGCGGCCGCTGCACCGGGAATTACCTGAGCCGGATGCACCATCTGGAGGAGGTGTTCCACGACAACGAACGCCGCGGGCTGGCCCGCAACATCACGCCGAAGCTGCCCGGGGCCCAGCGCCTGCGCCGCCAGATCCGTGAAATGACGGTGCAGTGGAAGAGCTACCGTTACCTGCGGAGCAATCCCGCCCTGCTGCCGGAGATGGGCCGCATCGAAGCCCGGGTATCCGGGCTCCCGGTCTATCACATCCCGAAGCGGAGTGTCCGCGCGGCGGAAAACTACCTTCAGGATGGTGATATCTGTGCCATCACGACGAATTGGAAAAACGGCTACACCTCCCATGTCGGCCTGATCATCAAGCTGAAGGGCCGCGCCTATTTCACCCACGCCACCTCCGACCGCGACAAGGGCCGCATGACCCTCATCGACCGGCCGATCACGGATTATCTGAACGGCGGCTCAAAACATGCCGGGATCGTGGTGATCCGGCCGAACGATCCGCCGCCCTCGAAACTCTGGCAGCGGCCGATCGCGACAAGATAAGCGGCCGTTTCCCCTTTCGTTCACTCGGCCCGGCTTGTGCCATTGATGCATCCCGTCGGGAGAGGGGAGCCCGTCTTGATCTTGACGGTGTCAGGCGACTCCTATCTCTTGGGAAGGTAAATCATAACCTCCCATGTCCAGACTTAAACTTGCCGCCATCGGCGCGCTTCTCGCCGGTCCCTTCATGCTCGTGATGAACTTCATGGAGACGAAGGAAAAGGAACAGATCGATAAGGAAGGCGTGGAAACGATGGCCGTGGTCACCGAGAAGACGGAAAAGCGCGGTCGCAAGGGACGGCGCAGCTACGAGTTCGCAGTCGAATACCTCGACGGAGCCTCCACCCGGACCGCCAACGTGGACGTGTCGAAGGAGCGTTACGATTCGATCGACGCCGTGCCGCTTCTCAAGATCAAGTATCTCCAGGCCAAGCCGCAAAAGGTGCTCGTGGTCGGCGAGAAGATCGGGCGGCCGGAGTTCAACTATATCGGCGGTGCCCTGTTCGCCGCGGGCTTGGCCGGGTGCTGGTGGGTGTTCCTTCGCAAGAAGCCGGAGGTCTTGGCTGCCCCAGCAGTGGGTGTTTGATTATCAGCTCCTTAGGTTTCTTTCGAGGCTTTCCGACGGCCCGTGGGTTCATCCCGGCCCGGACTGCCCGTTTTTCCTAAAGCCCCGGATGGCGGGGCGAATCGGCGGGAAATCCCAAGTTTGGGCTTGCCTCGCCCGCTGGATCGGGTATTCACCGCGCCCCGAATTATGGCTAAGAAGAGCTGGATTGCACGCAACGAGCGCAAGGAGCGCACTGTCGCCAAGTATGCCGACCTCCGTCACAAGCTGAAGGCTGAGAAGGACTATGTCGGTCTGACGATGCTGCCCCGTGACGCGAGCCCGACCCGTCTGGTGAACCGTTGCCTCTACTCCGGCCGCCGCCGCGCTTTCATCCGCCGCTTCCGCCTGTCCCGTATCAGCTTCCGCGAGCTCGCCTCGAACGGAATGATCCCGGGCGTGACGAAGTCGAGCTGGTAAAACGGCACGCCGTCCGCTACGGTTGACGGAAGGCGGTAACCGCTCGATCTTCCGTCTCATCGATGCCCATCTACGAATATCTTTCCGAGACCCCCGAAGATCCGGAGCGATCTTGTCGGGTTTGTCGCAAGGGGTTTGAACTTCGGCGTCCTTTGGACCGCCCGGCACTGGAGCAGTGCCCGCTTTGCCGCCACCCGGTGCGCAAGGTGATTTCCAAGGTGAACACCCCCCGGGTCGCCAAACCGCTTTCCGTGAGCGACGCGAAATCGGCGGGTTTCACCATCCTCGAACGCCGGGACCAAGGCGTTTACGAGAAACTCTGAGCGGGAAATGAACCTGTTTCCCGATTTCCTTGTACTGGCATCGGCCGCAGCCGAGCCGAGCCGTGAACTTCCCCCGTTGGGGGTCTCCCTGCTCTATTTGCTGGGGATCGTCTTTTTCCTGTTGCTGAACGCGTTCTTCGTCGCCTCGGAGTTCGCGATCGTCAAAGTCCGGCCCAGCCAGCTGGAGGCCAATTCCAAGGAAAAGCCGACCCGCGCGGCCACCGCGCTCCACGTGGTGAGCCATCTGGACGGCTACCTTTCGGCCAACCAACTCGGAATCACCATCGCCTCCCTGGCGCTCGGCTTCCTGGGCGAGCCTTTTGTCGAAGCTCTCGTCTCGCCCCTGCTGCTGAAGGCCGGGGTCCCCATCAGCACCGAGATGATGGGCATGACCATCCGGCCGGTTTCGTGGATTTCCTTCGTGCTGGCCATCGCCTCCTTCACGTTCCTCCACGTGGTGATCGGCGAGCTCCTGCCGAAATCCATCGCCATCCGCAAGGCGGTCGCCACCACGCTGCTGCTGGCCGGGCCGCTACACCTTTTTTACAAGGCGTTCCATTGGGCGATCCGGATCCTGAACGGCACCGCCAACTGGCTGCTGAAGAATCTTTTCCGGATCGACCCCGTGGCAGAGGGCGAGCACTTCCACTCCGCCGATGAACTCGCGCTTCTCGTCGCCGAGAGCGAGCGCGCCCAGGAAGTCACCGAGACCGAGCGCGAGATCCTGATCAATGCCTTGGAGCTGAACGAGCTCTGGGTGCGCGACGTGATGACGCCGCGGCAGGAAGTCGTGGTTCTCAATGCCGACGAGCCTTTCGACAAGGCGCTCGAGATCGCCCGCCGCACGAAGCACACCCGCTTCCCCTTGGTGAAGGAGGGACACTTGGACAACGCCATCGGCCTGATTCACATCAAGGACATCCTGAAGCTCGTCGGCACGCCCGATCCCGACCTCATGCGCATCAAGCGCGAGCTGAAGATGGTCCCCGACACGATGCCGCTGGACGTGCTCCTGAAGTTTTTCCTCAAGGAGCGCGCCCACCTGGCCATGGCGGTGGATGAATTCGGCACGCCGGTCGGCATCGTCTTCCTCGACAACGTGATCGAGGAGCTCGTCGGGGACATTCAGGACGAGTTCGACAACGAGAAGCCGGAATCCAACTGGATCAACGACAACGAGTTCGTGATCGAAGGGGCGATGACGCTCAACGATCTGGCCGGCATGGCCGAGGAACTCGAGCTGGATAGCGGCGAGGTCACCACGGTCGGCGGCTACATCACCCAGCAGCTCGGCCGCTTCCCCGAAGTGGGAGAGGCCATCGAGATCAACGGCTGGGAGGCGAAGGTCACCAGCACGGACGGCCGCAGGGTCGGCCAGGTCCACTTCCGCCGCCTGGAGCCCGCCGTATCGGCTGCCGGTGGCGAGGAAGAAGAGGAGTGATTCCGGGCTAAGGGACCTCCCCGGCACTCTCGTCGGGCGTGCGACTACGGCGCTTCTCCGGCAGGCGGCGTGACCGACTAGTCTTGCGCCGCGCCGTCCGCCTCCCTATCCACATGGTCCACCACGATGGACGAAGAACGCCCCCATGCGGAGACAGCCGGTGATGCCCGCCGGCTCTTCTTCCGCCGGCGTGAAACCTGGCTCGCCGCCGCGGGCCTGCTGCTGCTCTTCCTTCCGCTGCTGTTGCCGGTGGAGCTCGTGGAGCAGGCCGATCCCAAGCTGGACCCCGCGAAGGTCCGCATTGGAATCGGCATCTTCCTCTGTATCGCCTTCCTCTGGGTTACCGAGGCGCTTCCTCTGGCGGCTACGGCCTTGCTTGTCCCCGTGCTCGCCGCCCTGACCGGGGTAATGGAGATGAAAGCCGCGATGAGCGGTTTTGCCGATCCGCTGATCTTCCTGTTCTTCGGCGGATTTGCCCTTGCTTCCGCGATGGCCGCGCAAGGGCTGGACCGCTGGATCGCGGACCGGATCGTGCACGCCGGGCGCGGGGACTTCCTGCGGGTCTCGTATCTGATTTTCGCGGTGACAGCCGGGGCCTCGATGTGGATGAGCAATACCGCCACAACCGCGCTCATGATCCCCCTGGTGCTCGGGATCCTGGGTCAGATCTGCACGAAGGAAGACACGTCCCGGAATTCCGTGTACCTGCTGCTGGGTACCGCGTATGCGGCCAGCATCGGCGGACTCGGCACCTTGGTCGGTACCCCGCCGAATGGTATCGCGGCGCGGGAACTCGGCATCGGCTTCACCGAGTGGCTGAAATTCGGGATCCCCTCCGTGCTCTTGCTCCTGCCGCTGATGGTAGTGGTGCTTCGGCTTATCTTCCGTCCCTTGAAGGTGCCCTTCGCCCTGCCGGAGAGGACGGACTTCCGGTGGAGTGCGGCGAGGATTACCACCGTCCTGATCTTCGCCCTCGTCGGGCTCGGCTGGATCTTCAGCGGACCGCTGGCTGCCGCGTTGAAAATCGCAAACTCGATGGATACCGTGATCGCCCTTCTAGGGGTCGTGGCGCTGGTGCTATGCCGGGTCGTGGGGTGGCGGGAGATCGAGCGCGGCACGGAGTGGGGCGTGCTGCTCCTCTTCGGCGGCGGGATCGCGCTGAGCAACGTGCTGGAGGCGACCGGCGCGAGCCTTTTCATGGCGCGGGAGATTGTGGATCTGGTCCGGGCTTGGCCGCCCCTGCTCCTGATCGGCGCGGCCCTGCTTTTCGTCATCCTGCTCGGGGAATTTTCCAGCAATACCGCCTCCGCGGCACTGATGGTACCGATCTTCTACTCGATCGCGAAGGAGCTCGATCTCCCGCCGGCGAAGCTGGTGATCCCCTTGGCGCTCGCGGCCTCGTGCGGCTTCATGCTCCCCGTCGCTACCCCGCCGAATGCCATCGTCTTCGCCACCGGCAGAATCCCGCAGCGGCAGATGCTGAAATCCGGCGCGGTCCTGGATCTCGTCTGTCTGGTGACCCTGGCGCTTCTGGCGTGGTGGGTCTTCTGAGTGTACCGCCATGAGATTGATTGCCTGGTTCGTAGCCCTCTCCGCGCTGGTGCTCGTCACCTGGCTCGTCTGGGGCGGGGCATGGGAGGAGCGCTTCACGCTGGAGGGCGCGGTGGCGTGGCTTGCCGCCACCGGTCCGTGGGCCTGGGCTGCGGGGATCGCGCTGCTGGTGGCGGATCTGTTGCTGCCTGTCCCGGGTACGGTGGTGATGTCCGCGCTCGGGTGGATCTATGGAGCTGCCGCGGGCGGGCTGATCGCGGCCGCCGGTAGCATGCTCGGCGGGCTCTGCGGCTATGGGGTCGGGCGCCTGATCGGCGAGAAAGCGGCCCGTAAGCTCCTGGGCAATCTGGATTTCGAGAAGGGCAAGCTGCTCTTTGCGCGGGGTGGCGGCTGGATGATCGCGCTCTCCCGCGCGGTGCCGATCCTGCCGGAGGCGCTCTCCTGCACGGCGGGCTTGGTGCGCATGCCTTTCGGACGCTTTGCCGCGGCCTTGGCCTGCGGCAGCGTGCCGGTGGGATTCCTCTACGCGTGGATCGGCGCGGTCGGGCGGGATCTTCCGGGCTGGGCCATGGCCTTCAGCATCGGCGTGCCCGCCCTGCTTTGGCTCGGGGCGCGGAGGTTCAGGTGACTTCCTCCCGTGCCGGCGATGTCCGGCCGTGCCCGCTGACATTCGCACCGTCTTCGCGCCTCAGGGTCAGGAACGTGGCGGCGCTGGCGACGCTCAGGAGTCCCAGCAGCAGGTAGGCCTTGTGCAGCGCGGGCACCAGCGAGGAGGTGTCGGAGCGCTCGATCGCGCCGAGGAACCACGCCGTGACGAGCGAGGCGAAGGCGATGCCGAAGCTGATCGAGAGCTGCTGGGCAGTGCTTGCGATGGTGCTGGCGTCGCTGGCCTCCGCGTCACTCGTATCCGCATAGGCCAGCGAGTTCATGGCGGTGAATTGAAGGGCGGAAACGCTGCCCTGGAGCGCGCTGAAAACGAGGATCACCCACACGGGCGTACCGGGCCCTACCTGCGAGAAGGCCCCGATCATCAGGCCCATCAAGGCGGTGTTGTACACCAGCACCTGGCGGTGGCCGAAGCGCCCGAGAATCCGCTGCACCAGTAGCTTCATTCCGATCGCCGCAAGCGCCTGGGGCATCACCAGCAGGCCCGCCTGCCACGGGCTGAAGCCCATGCCGAGCTGGTAGAGCAGCGGCAGGAGAAAGGGCATCCCGCTGATTCCCAAGCGGGTCAGGAAGCCGCCCGCCACCGAAACGCGGAAGGTGCGGATGCGGAAAAGATCCACGGGCAGGAGCGGCTGCGGCACCCGGATGGCGTGCCAGAAATAGCTGCCGATCAGGACCAGCGAGACTAGCGCCCAGACCCCCACCCGGAGCGTGTCCAGCCGGTGCTCCCCGAAGACCTCCAGCACCCAGGAGAGCGACGCGATCCCGGTGCCGAACAAGAGGAAGCCTTTCGTGTCCAGTGGCTCCGCTTCATTCGCCCGATGATCCGGCATGTGCTTTTTCACCAGCCAGAGCCCGAGGATCCCGATGGGTAGGTTGATCAAGAAAATCATCCTCCACGGCAGCCAGTGGACGATCAGCCCGCCGGTGAGGGGCCCCAGCAGGGGACCGAGCAGTGCCGGGATGATGACGAAATTCATCGCCCGCAGGATGCCCGATTTCGGGAAGGTCCGCAGGAGCGCGATCCGTCCCACCGGCATCATGAAAGCCGCCCCGATGCCCTGTAGCACCCGCGAGGCCACCAGCATCGGGAGGTTCAGGGAGATCCCGCATGCCAACGACCCGAGGGTGAAGATCGCCACGGCGAAGCCGAAGACCCGCTTCGTCCCGAAGCGGTCCGCCAGCCAGCCGCTCAGCGGGATCAGCACCGCGATCGCGATGGTGTAGCTGGTGAGCACCGATTTCAGGCTCAGGGAGGCCACCCCCAGCGATGCCGCCATGGTCGGTACCGCCGTGTTCACGATGGTGCCGTCGAGCTGCTGCATGAAAAGCGCCACGGCCACCACCCATGGCAGATAGCGCCGGGTTTTCTCCAAGCCGGCATCGATCGGGGGGACGGAAGCCGGAAGCTCGCTCAAGCGGGGTGACTCCCGGACCCTAGCCGGGTCCGCTTCACCGGCAACCCCGGATCACCCTTGCGCCTTGTCAGCCGGAGCGGGAGGGGCTTTCCTGCCGCCGTGCGTTGGCTCGACAGCATCGAACGGCGGATGGAGTGGATCTCCTTCCCCGGGCTTTTCAAATACCTCACCTTTCTGGGTGTGATCGGCTATGCGTGCCAATGGGCGCGCCCGGACATCGCGGACCTGCTGGATTTCGATAGAGGAAAGATTTTTGCCGGGGAGGTCTGGCGGATCTTCACCTTCATCTTTGCCCCGATGGGCCTGCAAAGCTTCAGCGCATGGGGCGTTTTCATGCTCTATATCCTGGTTCAGCTTTCCTTCCTGATCAGCGACTCCTTGGAGAATGCGTGGGGTGCCACCCGCACCACGCTCTACATTTTCGCGGCTTGGGCGGGCATGTTGGCGGTCAATTTCATCCTCGGCTTCGGGTTGCCGGGCGGGGGTAGCATGCTTTTCACCAGCATGTTCTTCGCTTTCGCGACCCTGTTTCCGAAATACGAGCTGCTGATCTTTTTCCTGATCCCTGTTCAAGTCCGCATCTTGGCGGGAATCACCGCCGTCATCATGCTGATCAATGCAGTGACGCACCCTTTTACGCTCTTCCTGGTGCTGCCCGCGATGCTGCCCTACTTCCTATGGGTGCTGCCCGATGTCATCCATGGCCGGAAGTCCCTGGTGAAGGCGGCCTCCCGCCGGAGGAAGTTCAACGTCTCCAAGCTCCCGGAGAGCGTGCCTTTCCACAAATGCGAGGTCTGCCAGCGCACCGAGCGCGATCCCGCGGATCTCGAGTTCTTCGTGACCCCGGACGGGAAGGAATACTGTTCCGAGCACCTCCCTCCGCAATCCTGAGGCCGGTCGCGCCGACTTTTTCGCGTGCAGCCGCCCCGTCCCGAGTTTCCCTTGCCCACATGGCCTTCGATCCCTCCACGATCCGCAGCGAGTTCCCGATCCTCAGCCGGACGGTGAACGGCCGTCCGCTCGTCTATCTGGACAACGCGGCGACCAGCCAGAAGCCGCGCGCCGTGCTCGATGCCTCCCGCCGCTACTACGAGGAGCTGAATGCAAATATCCACCGCGGCACCCACCACCTCGCGCGGGCAGCTACGGCGGCCCACGAGGCCGCGCGGCAAACGGTGGCGCGGCATCTGAATGCGGCGGATCCGGCCGAAGTCATCTTCACCGCGGGGACCACCGACGGGATCAACCTTGTTTCCTCCGTGCTCGCGCTTTCCGGGGCGATCGCCCCCGGCGATGAGATCCTGATTTCCGCGCTGGAGCATCACTCGAACATCGTGCCGTGGCAGATGCTGTGCGAGCGCACGGGTGCCATGCTGCGGGTGATCCCGTGCCACGACGACGGAACCTTGGATCAGGAAGCCTTCAAGGTGCTGCTGACCGATCGCACCCGTGTGACCGCCTTCACCTGGATCTCCAATGCCTTCGGCACGGTGAACCCGGTCATGGAGATGGTTGCCGCCGCAAAGGCCGCCGGCTCGCTGGTGCTGATCGATGCGGCACAAGCCGCTCCGCACCTGCCGATGGACGTCCAGGCGCTGGGAGCGGATTTCCTCACGCTTTCCGGGCACAAGGTTTACGCGCCCACCGGGATCGGGGTCCTGTGGGGCAAGAAGGACGTGCTCGATTCCCTGCCGCCGTGGCGGGGCGGGGGAGAGATGATCAAGGAAGTCACCTTCGCCAAAACCACCTATAACGACCTGCCGTTCAAATACGAGGCTGGCACCCCCAATATCGAGGGTGCCATCGCGCTCGCCGCCGCGCTGGATTTCGCTGGGGGCATCGGCTGGGACGCGATCAAATCCCACGAAGACCGCCTCATCCGCAGGGCCGCGGAGGGTCTCGCCGCCGTGGCCGGAGTGCGTCTCTACGGGCCGCCGGACCGTGCGGGCGCCCTGTCCTTCGGGATCGAGGGGGTTCACCACTATGATCTGGGGACTTTGATCGACCAGATGGGCGTTGCCGTGCGGACGGGGCACCATTGCTGCCAGCCGCTGATGGCGCGTTTCGGCATCACGGGCACCACCCGCGCGTCTTTCGCGATCTACAATACGGATGCCGAGGTGGATGCTCTGGTGACCGCCGTGGACAAGGCGCTGGCCATGCTGAGATAGGGATTTCAGATCACTGGAAGTTCCGCCTTTCCTGTCGGGCGGATTCGGGAAAACTCCCGCCATGAAATCCGCCCTCCGGGTGCTCCTCTGCCTGCTCTCGATTTTGCCGCTTCGCGCGCATTTCGAGGCCACCCCTTTCCCGAAGATCGTCCAGCCCGGCGTTCCCCAGCGCAGCCTTGTCTCCAGCGATCCCCACGCCTTCGTCGTTTACAAGGTGATCGTGCCCGCTGACACCGCCCGCCTGAATGTCATCACGAGCGGCGGCACGGGGAATGTGGATCTCTTTGTCCGGCAGGGAGCGCACCCGACCTACAATGGCAACGACACGGACTTCGCCTCCCGCTACCCCGGGACGCGCCAGCAGATCCGCGTGCCGGAGCCCGAAGAGGGGGTGTGGTACGTCGGCCTGCAGGCGGACGGGGGCTATGCGGGCGTGCAACTGCATGTCCTCACGAGCCGTGCCAAGGGCGCGCTGCCGCTGCCCGTTTTCTCGCCGCTGCCCGGAATCTATCCGGGAGATGTCTCCTGCACTATCAAGGCGAAGGCGAAGAAGTCCGTGATCCGCTTCACCACGGACGGCTCGGATCCGGGTCCGGACTCCCCGGTGGCCCCTGCCCGCCTCCAGATCACGCAGGACACCACCGTCAAGGCCCGCGTCTTCAGCTCCACCGGTATGGCCGGCCCCGTGGGCGAGGCCTTCTATCAGGTCCGTCCGCCTGACGACGTGATCGATCTGGTGAACACCCGCAGCATCTCCCACCTGGCCTCCATGAAGGGCGGCCGGCACCTGTTCCGGGTCACGGTGGGTGCGGGCGAGCGCCTGAGCGTCCAGACCGAAGGAGGGAAGGGGAAATCCTTGATTTCAGTGCTCCACGGGGAGGTGCCGCCTACGGGGAAGCCGGTTAAGGGCGCGCCGACACTGCGTCATCCGGGGCGGGTGGTTGTTCCGGAGACCCTCGCGGGAGACTACTACATCGCGCTCGATGCCGCCTCCAACTTCTCCGGCCGCACCCTGATGGCTGCCGTGGCGGGCGACGGGCCCGATCTTCTGCCTTGGGCGGATGCCCTCCGCCCCTACGTGAGCACGGAGACCTTCGGAGAGACCACCTGCGAGGTGATCGAGGGCCTGATCGGTGCGGGCGAGCGGCGGCTGCTCCGCTACAGCACGGAGGTGCGGAATATCGGCGCGCAGGACATCGTGATGCCCGCCCCGGAGGACAATCCTTTCTTTGAATACCACGATTGCCACGGCCACTATCACTTCAAGGGCTTCGCCGCTTCCCGCCTGCTGGATTCGGAGGGCACTGAAGTACGCAGCAGCCGGAAGGTGAGCTTCTGCCTCCTCGACAATATCCGCTGGGACAAAGGGGCCGCCGGACGCAAGCGCTTCAGCTGTGGTGCCCAAGGAATCCAAGCCGGCTGGGGTGATGTGTACGACAGCGGCCTCCCGGGTCAGTGGATCGAGATCGGCGATCTTCCCGCGGGAAACTACCAACTGGAGCTCACCGTCAACCCGGACGGCATCCTGCCGGAGTTCAACTACGAGAACAACACGGTGCGGATCCCGGTGACGATCCCGGCGGAGTGAATCCTCGGGCAGCCGGGGCCACTTTCCGCGTGCATTCCCCAGCGTCCCGCCTTTCCCTGTGGGCGCGATGAGCATCGCCGACAAACAGCAGGAGATCCTGGAGGAGCTGTCCTTTTTCCCGGACTGGCAGGAGCGCTACGAATACGTGATCGGCCTGGGACGCAAGCTGCAGCCGATGCCGGAGGAGACGAAGACGCCCGGAAATCTGATCAAAGGCTGCCAATCCCAGGTCTGGCTGGATGCCCGCAGCTCCGGCGGGAAAGTGCACTATCTCGCGGATTCCGATTCCGTGATTACCAAGGGCATGATCGCTCTTTTCGTCCGCGTGCTCGACGGTGAAACACCCGACGCCATCCTCTCCGCCGACCTTTCTTTCATCGATCGCACCGGGCTGAAGGAGCATCTGGCACCGACCCGGGCAAACGCGCTGAACCTGATGGCCACCCAGATGAAGCAGCGCGCCTTGGAATTCACCGCCGCGTGATCGCGAGAGCTTGCGCCGCGCCGCGGGAGCGCCTATCTCCCCCGCGTCATGTTTGAATCGATTTCCTCCGTAGCCGCCGGGTTCTCGCTGCTCGCCGCGAATGTATCGATGCCGGACATCGCAGGGCCCTGGTATTCCAGTCCCGATGCATGGGCCGCCCTGCTCACGCTTACGCTGCTGGAGATCGTCCTGGGCATCGATAACATCGTCTTCATCTCCATCTTGGTGGACCGCCTGCCGCTGGAGCAGCGGAAGAAGGCGCGCTTCATCGGCCTCGGTCTGGCGATGGTGATGCGCTTGCTGCTGCTCTTCACGCTGAAGTGGATCATGGGTCTGGTGGCCCCGCTTTTCCAGATTCCCATCCATCCGATCCTCTGGGAGATGGTGCCGGCCGCGAAGGAGCACGGCCGGGCGCTGGGAATATCTGTGAACGACCTGATCCTCCTGGGCGGGGGCATCTTCCTCATCTGGAAGTCCACCAAGGAAATCCATCACAAGCTGGAGGGCCTTGAGGAAGGCCATGCCGCGAAAGCCGTGGCGAGCTTGGGAGCGATCCTCGTCCAGATCGCGATGATCGATATCATCTTCTCGCTGGATTCGGTCATCACCGCCGTCGGGATGGCGAAGGACCTGACCGTGATGGCCCTGGCCGTGATCATCTCCGTGGGCGTGATGATGGTGTCCTCCGGTGCCATCAGCGACTTCGTCTCGAAGCATCCTTCAGTGAAGATGCTGGCGCTTTCCTTCCTGATCCTGATCGGCACCGCGTTGATGGCGGAAGGCCTGCACTTCCACATTCCGAAGGGCTACATCTACTTCGCCATGGCCTTCTCGCTGGGCGTGGAAATGCTGAACCTCAAGCTCCGCGGGAAAGGCAGCCCGGCCCAGCGGATCGTGGGCGACAGCGGGACCTGAGGGTGGAATCCACCAAGGATCTTCAAGGCGGTGGCAATGACGCCACCGCCTTTTTGCGGCTTTACGGGTGAAGGCGGAGCTGGCGTTCCCGAAGCTTGCGCAGGTACTTCGCGAAGCGCCACGAAGCGGCGGGCAGAACTACGACGCACGGGTAAACCAGAAGCCAAGTACCCCACTGAGGGTAATAGTGATCAATCGCCGCCGCGATGCCCCATTGGAGCAGCGGAAGGAGTGGAAAGACGGGTGCAATGCTTACGCCGCGGCGTTCTCCCTCGGCTTCGCTCGTCAGACTAACCTCGGTCGCCGTCGCCATCATGGCGATCAGCCAGGTCGCCAGGAGCAGCAGCAAGGATGAAAGGGAACTCACCACCTGGTTAATCCCGCTGGCCGCTTTCTTTGCCGGAGAAAACAACGGTGCCTGTTCACCTTGTTAGCAAGGCTTTGCCCCGTGGAGAACGCCCGCGGACTAGCAAAAGGAAAGCCGGTCCCTTGCGGAACCGGCTTTCTTGAAAAGGAGACTCACGCTCCCGGCAGCTCGATGAAGCCTTCGAGCTTCCGGATACGGGTGGGGTGGCGCATCTTGCGGAGGGCCTTAGCCTCGATCTGGCGGATACGCTCGCGGGTGACCTGGAACTGGCGGCCCACTTCTTCCAGCGTGCGGCTGTAGCCGTCCTTCAGGCCGAAGCGCTGCTCGAGCACCTCGCGCTCACGCTCCGTGAGCGTGTCGAGGACGTCCTTGATCTTGTCCTTGAGCATCGAGAAGCCCGCCTCTTCCATCGGGTTGTCCGCGGACTTGTCCTCGATGAAGTCGCCGAAGGAGGTGTCGTCCGAGTCGCCGACGGGTGCCTGCAGCGAGATCGGCTGCTGGGCCATCTTAAGCACCGCGCGGACACGCTCGACGGGCAAGTGGATTTCCTCGGCGATTTCCTCCGGGGACGGCTCGCGGCCGTACTCCTGGACGAGCTGCTTTTGGACGCGCATCAACTTGTTGATCGTCTCGATCATGTGGACCGGGATGCGGATCGTGCGCGCCTGGTCG
>CAMPGU010000026.1 GCA_946885645.1 uncultured Haloferula sp. | reverse complement strand
GTCCTTCGGATAATCGAGCCGCGACACCGACTCCAAGAGGCGGTCCACCACGTGCATTTCGTTGAAAACCGGGAGCTGGATCGTCACCAGCGGCAGCTCCGTGAACAGCTCCTTCGGCTCGGGCTTTTTGCGCGAATGGCGCAGGTACAAATAGACGATGCACAAGCGATGAAAGCCGTATCCTGCCAGACCGGTCAGGACGAGGATGTAGCAAAAATACCAGAGAGGAGAAGTGAGGTCCATGGGGCTCAGGGATTGGGAAGCTACCGACAGCGCGCCAAGCGACTGAAAGTGAGAGATTCCGGGCGGCCGGAGGCCACCATGCCCGCGCCCGCAAGTCAAGCCGGGATATGGCTAACGGACCGCCGGCAGCTCGCATTGCCGGTTGCGGGATTTACGCTCCGGTGGCAGGATTTCTTCCGTGATTCTCGCACGCCAGTTCCTTGCCGCCGCCCTCCTCTCGTCTCTTTCGATCCTTCCCTCGAGCGGCCAAGCCCTCGACAAGCCCGAGATTCCCGCCGATCTCCTGGAAGATCCTCATGTACGGGAGGAACTAGCGATCAACGAGTTCACCGCCCCTTCCATTGCCAAAATATTCGAATCCCTGGAGGCGCTGGCACCCCTCCCGATCCTCAAATTCCAGCGCGATCCCGCAGCCAAGATGCCCTTGAACCGGGCCGAACTGGCGATCGAATTGGGGTTCCTGATCGCCGACGGCTTTCTGGTGGTACAAGCGGGAGAGCTGGGAAAGGTGGAGGAGCTCGCAGCGGACTTGACCCGGTACGGGAAGGCCTTGGGAGCCGGAGAAAGGGTAAACCGGCATGCCGCGAGCTTGCTGGAGAGCGCGCGGAAACAGGACGTGGCCCAGCTCAAGATGGAACTGGCCGCAACGCAGAAGGACGTTGAGCTTGAGCTTGTTACCCTACGGGATGCCGATCTGGCACACCTGATTTCACTGGGGGGGTGGATCCGCGCCCTTCAAGTCTCTTCCGATGCGGTCGCCGGGCAGTTCAGCGAATCCCGGGCGAAGCAGGTCATGCGGGAGGACATCGCCGACTACTATTCGTCGATCGTCAGCGGTCTCGAACCCAGGATCTCCGAGCGCGCGAATTTCGTGGCCATGCGGGATATCCTCGCCGGACTGCGCACCGAGATGACGCTCGGGGAGGAGCCGGCCACCAAGGAACGGGTCGAAGAAATCCAGAAACAAGCGGCCAAGCTTGCCGAACTGGCTCTCCAGAGACAGGAAGGGCCATGAGCTCTTGGAACATCGCCGTAATCGGATTGGGAATCATCGGATCGCGGGCCGCGGCCAATCTCGCAAAGGCGGGAATCGGACCAATCCGGAGCTGGAACCGGACTCCGAAAGGCCTCCCGGGCGAGTGCTCCTCGGTGGAAGAAGCGGCTAGCGGGGCGAATCTGATCCTGGTCTATCTCAAGGATGCCATCGCCGTGCGGGAAGTGGCCGCCAAGTTATTCTCCCTGCCGCCCGGGGAGAGGATCCTGGTGAATCATGCGACCATCGACCTCGCGACCACCACCTGGCTGGCCGCGGAATGTGCCCGCCGGGGCATCGGCTTTCTCGATTGTCCCTTCACCGGCAGCCGGGAGGCGGCGGCAGGCGCGGGCCTCGTTTACTATGCGGGCGGTCCGCCGGAGCTGGTGGACCGGGTGGAGCCGGTGCTGCTGAAGACAGGAAAAGCCGTGCTGAAGACCGGCGAGGCCGGAACAGCCACGATCCTCAAGCTGGTGACCAACCTGATTTCCGCCTGCACCGTGCAGGCGCTCGCCGAGGCGCTGGCCACGGCAACCCGGCATGGAATCGCGCCGGAAACCTTGACCGAGGCGGTGGGAATGAATGCCTCGGGATCGCTTCTCGCGGCGATGAAGCTCCCGACGATGGCGGCCGGGGACTTCGACACCCACTTCTCCCTCTCCAATATGTTGAAGGACAGCCGCTACGTGCTCGCCTTGGCAAAGCAAGCCGGGATCGAAACCCCTGCGATCCGCACCGTTTCCGCCCGCATGGAGGAGCTCTGCGAGCGAGGCTTGGCAGACAAGGATTACTCGGCCCTGGCAGCACCCTATCTGGAACCATGAGCGATGCCCCCCGTTGCCTCCCGCCCTCGAAGCGGAGCCTGCTCGTGTTCCGGGGACCGGATGCGGTGCGCTATCTGAACGGCCAGCTCACCCAGGACGTGCGGAAACTCGGCGACACCGCCCTCCCCTCCTGCGTGACGGACGCGAAGGGGCGGCTGCAATTCTACGTGCATGTCTTCCGGGGGCCGGAGGAGTCGATCTGGGTCGAAGGACCGGAGGAAGTGGCGGAGGAATTGGAAGCCCGGCTCACCCGCTACCTGATCTCCGACGACGCGGAAGTGGAGAACCTCTCCGAGGCGTGGGATCTCCACCACACGGTGGAGTGCGGGGAAGCTCCCGCAGCCGGACCGGGCTTCGTTCGCGCAGCGAGCCGGATCGGCAGCGGCGGCTTCGATGTCTGGCTACCGGCCGGCGTGGAATTTTCCTGCACGGCCCTTTCTCCGGAGGAAGCGGAGGCTCGCCGCATTGCGGCCGGGATTCCTGCCTGGGGAGCGGAACTCACCCCCGGAATCTTGCCGCCGGAAGCCGGCCTCGACCGCACCGCGATCTCCTACCACAAAGGCTGCTACATCGGCCAGGAGGTGCTATCCCGGATCAAGAGCGCGGGGAAGGTGAACCGGCGGCTCGCTGCTTTTCGGGTGGAAGCCGGCGCGGTGCCCGGAGACAGCCTCGTAACGGACGGCGGAGCGAAGGCCGGCATCCTTACCAGCGTTTCGCCGTTGGCCGATGATTCGGGCAAGCACGCCGCCCTAGGATATGTGGAGAAGGCGGGATTCGGAGCAGAGGAACTGACAATTCCCGGAAAGAATACACAGGTTCGCTTCACCCGTCTGCTGTAAGGGTTCCTGCGGCCCCGCCCGGTCCAACCGGTCCAAAGAAAAAGGGCCGCGGTTTCCCGCGGCCCTCTTTGGAAATCTCCGGCTCAGTATTCGTAGTTCAGGTAGAAGTTGAACTGACCGCCGTTGTCGGCCTTCGGATCGGGGCTGTCGATCGGGAATGCGTAGTCGAGCGCGATCGGCACGGGGCTGATCGGCAGCTTCAGGCGGACGCCCACGCCGAAGTCGTGGTAGAGATCGCTCGGGCTCGGATCCCATGAACCGTCGTTGACGAAGCCGAGGTCGTAGAAGACGGCCGCACGGACGTTGTCGATGACCGGGATCGTGTATTCCGCGGACAAGAAGCCGAGGGACTGGCCGCCCACGACCTCGCCCGTGACCGGATCGCGCGGACCCACATCGCGGAATTCGAAGCCGCGCAGGGTGCGGCCGCCGCCGAGGAAGAGACGGTCGAAGATCGGCACCTCGCCGCTCGTGGCATCCACGAAGGCAAGTTCGCCATTGAGAGAGAGGATGGAATCCCTAGGAATGTTCCAGTATTTCTGCCACTGCATGGTCAGGCAGAGGATGTCCACATCGCCGCCGAAGGCAGTGCCGGCAAGGGTCAAACCGACATCGAACTTCTCGCCCGTTCGGGTTTCAATGACCGCGTCGCGGCTATCGTAAACCCAGTTCGCGGTCATCGCGCTGCGGACGAAATCGCCGTCGTCCCGCTCGAGAATGGAGCGCGGACCGCCGGCCAGCACCGATTTATCGGAGAGCGAGTAAACCGCGCGCTCCAGTTCGATGTCCACCTGCTCCAGGCGATAACCGAGACGGATGGAGGATTTTTCGGTGAGCGGCTTGCGGATGAAGACTTCAAAGCCGGCGTTGGTCTGCTCGTAGAAATCCGAGTAGTACTGCGAGTCCCGGTAGAACAACTCGGTCCCGAGGGCCAGCTTGCGGTCCATGAACCACGGCTCCACCAGGGAGATGCTGAAATCGGTGCGCTCGCTACCGAGGCGGAGATTCATGCCGAAGCGCTGGCCGCCGCCGGTGAAGGCCCACGGGTTCATGATATCGAAATTCGTCTGCTCCAGGTTGATGAAGCCCACGATGCTATCGATGGAGCTGAAACCGATACCGGCGCTGATCGACCCGGTGCGCCGCTCTTCCACCAGCACGTTGATGTCGCGGTAGCCACCGCGGCCGGGCTGGGCATCCACCTGCACGCTGCTGAAGTACTGGAGCCCCTCGAGACGGGATTTGGCGGTTTCCAGCTCCACGGAGTTGAAATAGTCGCCTGGCTTGAGGGGCATTTCGCGGCGGATCACCTTGTCCTGGGTCTTGGTGTTACCCTCGATATTGATGCGTCCGACGCTGAAGCGGGATCCTTCGGTGATGCGATAGACGATGTTCACCTGGTTCGGGCCGGCATCCTTGATGTCCGGCGTGACGTCGGCATCCGCATAGCCGCGGGAACCGTAGTAGCTGCGGATCATCTTCATATCGTCCCGCATCTTCTTGGAGGAGTAGCCGTCCCCGCCGTTCAGGGTCAGGGCAGGGTAGAGCTCCTCCGGCTTGAAGACGGTCATGCGGCCGAAGCCGACGCCGGCGACCGTGTATTTTTCGCCTTCGTTGATCGGGATGACGAGATCCACGCGGCCGTCGCCCACGGGCTCGCGGCGCACTCCCGGGCTGCTGGCGCGCAGGTAGCCGCGGGTGCGGTAGTAATCGAGGACGGCTTCCACGTCGGAATCGAGCTGCTCCACCTCGAAGCGGCCGGACTTGCTGATCCAGGAGAACCAGCCCTTTTCCTTTACCTTCATCTGCTTGCGCAGCGTGCGGCTATCGTAGGTATTGTTGCCTTCGAAGCGGATCTCGCGGATTTCGTTCTTGCCGCCTTCTTCGATGATGAAAATCAGGTCTTCCCCCTGGCCGGACTCGCTGGGCTGGGTCCGGTGGGTGATGGTCACATCCGGATAGCCGTAGCCGCGGTAGTAGGTTTCCAGATTCCGGCGGGCGCTCAGGATGGCTTCGTCGCTGAGCGCGCCGCCTACCTTGAGCTTCGTTTCCTTCGCCAGCTTCTGATCGCTGAAGACGGTGTTTCCGGCGAAGCCCACGGCCACGATCGTGCCGCGGGTGGTGACCTCGTAGATCACCTTGATTGAGTCCCCGTCCGGCTCCGCGAGGACACGGACGTCGGAGATGAGACCGGACTGATAAAGGGACGTGATGTCGTTGTCGGATTTCTCCGTACGGTAGGCTTCGCCTTCGCGCATGGAGATGAAGCTGCGGAGGCGAGCTTCGTCCACAGTGGCGGGGCCCGAGTGGCGGATCACCACCGCCGACACGTTCTTACCTTCGACTTCACCTTGAGCGTTCGCCGGCGTGGCGGCAAATCCAAGGAACAGGAGCGCCGCCAGGAGGAACCGGCGTGCCATCGAGGACGCGCCCCGAATAGTTAGGAGGGGTAAAATATCCATGTGTGTCGGCTAACGGAACGCATAGAACCTTTTCGGGGCAGGGGGCGTCAAGGCCCATATAGGAAACCCAAGGGCTAACGGCCGCTACTTCGCTTTGACAAGGTACGAGCGACCCCTTTAGTTTCCCGCCCCCGGCGCGCCACCCTTCCTCATCCCGCGCCGAATTTTCCGCCATGAACATCATCGTTGAAAAGCAGCCGAACTGCCTCGCCACGCTGCGCGTCGAAGTCCCTTCCGACACCGTCAAGACCGAGCGTGCGAAAATCGTCTCCGGCTACGCCGCGCAGGCCCGCATCCCGGGCTTCCGCCCGGGCAAGGCGCCCAAGAACGTCATCGAGAAGAAATTCCAAACCGCCATCACGGAGGAACTCGACGACCGGCTGGTGCGCCAGGCCTACGATGAGGCCCTCCGCAAGGAAGCGCTCAAGGTGCTGAACTTCGGCATCCCGCAAAATCTGGCGCACAACTCCGACGGCACCCTTACCTTCCATGCCGTCCTCACGCTGGCCCCGGAGGTGCAGCTTCCGGACTACAAGGGCATCACGGTGAAGGCTCCTGCCGGCGAAGTCACGGATGCGGAAATCGACACCCAGCTCCAAGGGCTGCGCGAGCGCTTCGCCGACTACCAGGACATCGAGGGCCGCAGCGCGCAGAGCGGCGATCTCGCGATCATCGACTTCACCTCGACGCTCGACGGCCAGCCGCTGGAGCAGGCGATCGGAAAATCCGCCGGTTACCTCTCGGGGCGGGAAGGCTTTTGGCTGAAGCTCGACGAAGGCAGCTTCCTGCCGGGCTTCGCCGCCCAGGTAGAGGGCCTCAATGCCGGCGACAGCAAGGACATCGCCCTGCCGATCCCCGAAGATTTCCCGCTCAGCGATCTCCGAGGCAAGGAAGTCACGTTCCATGTGACCCTGAAGGGCCTGAAGCAGATGGTCCTCCCCGAGCTGGACGATGAATTCGCCGCCAAGGTGACCGGGGGCAAGACTCTCGAGGAACTCCGCAGCCTCGCGAAGCACCAGATCGAAGTGGAGAAGCGCCGCCAGATCGACGACTACAAGGTCAACCAGATCGTGGAGCACTTCAATTCGCTGGTGGATTTCGAGCTCCCGGAGGATCTCCTGCGCCATGAAACGCAGGGGCAGGCCGACGCCTTGGTGGAGCGCGGCGTGAAGTCCGGCATGTCCGAGGAGGAGCTTTCTTCCCAGCAGGCGGAGATTTTCGCCACCGCCGGGGACCAGGCGCGGACGAACCTGAAGACGAATTTCATCCTGCAGGAAATCGCCCGCACCGAAGGCATCGCGGTGAGCGATCAGGAACTGGTGAATCACCTCGCAATGATCGCCCAGTCCCGCAAGCAGAACCCGAAGAAGTTCATCAAGGAGCTCCAGCGCTCCGGCCGGATCCCGGGTATCCGCAACTCGATGCTGGTGGGCAAGGCCATTGACTTCGTGCTGGAGCACGCCACCGTCGAGGAAATCGCAGATGAACCGACCACAGATGAGTGATTTCCCGAACATGATCCAGGCCGGGGGAGCGCCCCGGAACAGCTACTACGTACCCGTCGTCATCGAGCAGGACGGGCGCGGCGAACGTTCCTTCGACATCTATTCGCGGCTCCTCAAGGACCGCATCATTTTCATCGGAACGCCGATCGACGACTTCGTCGCCAATTCGGTGATCGCGCAGCTCCTTTTCCTGCAAATGCAGGACCCGAAAAAGGACATCCATATTTACATCAACAGCCCCGGCGGCTCCGTGACCGCAGGACTGGCGATGTACGATACGATGCAGTTCATGACCTGCGACGTGAATACCTACTGCATCGGGATCGCCGCCTCCATGGGCTCCGTCCTGCTGACGGCGGGAACGAAGGGCAAGCGCTTCTGCCTGCCGAATTCCCACGTGATGATCCACCAGGTTTCCGGCGGTGCCCAGGGCACGGCCTCGGACGTGGAGCGGACCATCGGCTTCATGTTCAACCTGAAAAAGCGGCTGAACGGCATCCTCGCCAAACACACCGGAAAGACGATCGAACAGATCGAGCACGACTCCGACCGCGACAACTATATGTCGGCCGAGGAATCCGTGGCCTACGGGTTGGTGGACAAGGTTCTGGAGAACCGGAAGCAGCTCCCCGATGCCGTCGCCGCGCTGGTTGACGCGAATGACGGAAAAAAGGACGACGCCTGAGATCTTTTCCGCTAAGTTGAGGCGTCGGGTTTTTTCGGCCCGACGCCTGCTTTTTTTTACCACCCGGCACCCTATGGCACGCGCCTCCAACCTCACGATGTGTTCCTTCTGTGGCAAAAGCCATTCGGAGGTGAAGAAACTGATCGCCGGGCCCGGCGTGTACATTTGCAACGAATGCGTCGAGGTCTGCTCGAACATTCTGGACAAGGAGCTGGCGGAAGCGGCGGGCAAGCCGTCGAAGAACCGGCGGAACCAGAACATGAAGCGCCTACCTTCCCCTGCCGAGCTGCGGGCGAAGCTGGACGAGTTCGTGATCGGCCAGGAATACGCGAAGAAGGTCCTTTCCGTGGCCGTGTATAACCACTACCAGCGCCTCCGGCAGGATCAGGCCAATCTGGCAGAGGAATACAGCGAAGTGGAGATCGAGAAGTCCAACGTGCTTCTTCTCGGCCCCACCGGATCGGGCAAGACGCTGCTGGCCC
The DNA here is from genome assembly GCA_946885645.1 of uncultured Haloferula sp. The sequence continues at coordinate 15,257 of CAMPGU010000026.1, read as the reverse complement.
GCACCCTCGCCCGCCTGCTGGACGTTCCCTTCTGTATCGTGGACGCCACCACCTTGACCGAGGCCGGCTACGTCGGCGAGGACGTGGAGAATATCATCCTGCGTCTGCTCCAGGCTTCCGATTTCGACGTGGAGCGCGCCGAACGCGGGATCATCTACGTGGACGAAATCGACAAGATCGGCCGCAAAACGGACAACGTGTCCATCACCCGCGACGTCTCGGGCGAGGGCGTGCAGCAGGCGCTGCTGAAAATCTTGGAAGGCACGGTCTGCAACGTGCCGCCGCAAGGGGGGCGCAAGCACCCGCAGCAGGAATACATCCAGGTGAATACGGAGAAAATCCTCTTCATCTGCGGGGGGGCTTTCGTCGGGCTAGAGGACATGATCCAGCGCCGTCTCGGCCGCAGCACGCTCGGCTTCCACGGCACCAAGGAAGAGGTGAAATCCGCCACCGGCAATGTCCTCGACCTGACCGAGCCGGAAGACCTGCTGCATTTCGGCCTGATCCCGGAATTCATCGGCCGCCTGCCGGTGATCTCCGCGCTGCGCAAGCTGACGGAAGACGAGCTCATTTCCATCCTGACGGAGCCGAAAAACGCCTTGGTGAAGCAATACAGCAAGCAGCTCGCCATGAACGGCGTAAAACTCCGTGTCACCCGCGACGCCCTCCGTGCCCTGGCTGAAGAAGCCGTGCGCCGCGGCACCGGTGCCCGGGCGCTGCGATCGATCTTCGAGCGCCTGATGCTGGACGTGATGTACGATGTTCCCTCGCAGGGGAATATCGAGGCGATCACGCTAAACCGGCCTGTCGTGCTGGGCGAGCGTCCGCCTTTGGTACGGCGGAAAAGGCAGGACAAGGACGCGGCTTGAGACAAGTTTGGAGCCGGGCGGGGTTATCATCTCGATGGCCCCGCTCCGTTTCCTGCTCCCTCTCGCTTTCTCGATCTCGATATCCTCGGGAAAGGAGGCCGCTGCACCGGAGAAGACGCCCGCTGCCACCGAGGCGGCAGTCAAGGCACACGCGAAGCACCTCCGGGTGAAGGCGGACTTCAAGGCGATCTCTTCCGCGCTTCTGATGTACCGTATCAACGCAGGAAGGTTCCCCACCACCGAGCAGGGCCTGGATGCCTTGATCAACAAGCCGGTGAAGGAGCCTGTTCCCAGGCAATGGGTGAGGATGATCTCGAAACATCCCGTGGATCCCTGGGGCTTTCCCTACGGCTATCTCGTCCGCAAAAAGGGGGACAAGGAGCAGCATCTTCTGATCAGCAAGGGCGCGGATCGCAGCTCCGCCGATGATGATATCGAACATGTGATCGAGCCGCCCGCCGGGGAAGAAGCCGAGGCCAAGGACAAAGCCCGGTAGCACGGTCCACTCCGGGTCCTTGATTCCCCGCCGTTTGCTCTTCCCACCGCTCCGCGGCTTTTCGCATCCTCGCCGCATGCGCTGGCTGCCGCTGCTGTTGATTCCCGCTCTTTCCCTCGCCGGGGAGGTCAAGCCTCCCGATCCGGAGGAGGCGGCGTACCCCGCGATCGAGCGCTTCGTGAAAGTGCTGGAGCAGGTGCGCCAACGGCATCCGGATGCGGACAAGGTGGCCTACGACCGGCTGGTCAACCACGCGCTGGACGGCATGCTTTCCAGCCTGGACCCCTTCTCCAGCTTCATCCACCCGGAGATGGCCAAGGCGCTCGAAGCCGATCCAAAGCTGGATCCTTACATCGCCTCGCTCGGGCTCACCCTCGGCGTGCGCGACGATGGCCCTTACGTGGCGAACGTCGCTCCCGCGTTTCCTGCGGCCCGGGCCGGCATTCTGCCCGATTCGACGATCCTAGGGGTCGATGGAGCTCCGCCCCCTCCTGTCGCGGCCTTGGTCTCCATGCTGAACAAGGCACCCGGTGAGCAAACCAAGCTGCAGATCAAAGCAACGACATCGCCGAAGCCGGTCGAGGTGGAACTGGTGCACGTCGCCGTCGAGGAGCGGACGATTACCCACGCGAGGCTCCTGGAGGACCGCAAGACCGGCTACGTCCGCCTCGCCTCCTTCATGGGGAACTGCGCGCCGGAAATGGAAGCCGCCCTCGATGAACTGGAGGACAAGGGCATGAAGGAGCTGATCCTGGACCTGAGGGGAAACCCGGGCGGCGACCTGCACCAAACCGTCCAGATCCTCGGCCTTTTCCTCCCGCCGGAGACCCCGGTGGTCACCACGCGGGGTCGCGGGGGAGAGGCACAGGGCGAGCCTCTCAAAACGCCCGCCCGCCAGCGCCGGAAGCGGGACTATCCGATGAATGTCATTATCGACCGGATGTCCGCCTCCGCCGCGGAACTCACCGCGGGGGCATTGCAGGATCTGAAGCGTGCCACCATCGTGGGAGAAACGAGCTACGGCAAAGGCTCCGTGCAGAATATCGTTCCGATGGGCGGGGGTACCGCCCTGCGGCTGACGATCGCCACCTACCATACTCCCTCCGGCCGCACTCCTCACCGCACCGGCATCGAGCCTGACGTGGAGGTCATTCTTCCCGAAGCGGACCGCGAACGGCTCGCCCTTTCCTACCGCAGGGATTCCCTCACGCCGGAGGAGGCGAAGCAACTGGAGGGGTGGGAAGATCCGGGCTTGAAGGCCGCGCTGAAGCACTAAAACAGGCCAAGCATGCTCCTCCTCGCCATCGAATCCTCCTGTGACGAAACCGCCGTCGCCATCCTCTCCGGGGAAGCCGGTGGACCCGCGGCCGTCCTTTCTTCGGAGATCGCCTCGCAGATCGAGTTACACCGCGTCTATGGCGGCGTTGTCCCGGAAATCGCCTCGCGGAACCACTCCCTTCACCTCCGGCCGCTGGTGGAGCAGGCGCTCGGCCACGCGGGGGTGAGGATCGGAGAAATCGATGCCTTCGCGGCAACCTCTGGCCCGGGCCTCGCCTCGTCGCTCCTCATCGGCGCCACCGCGGCGAAAGCGATGGCCGCCGCCGCAGGAAAGCCTTTCCTCGCGGTGAATCATCTCGAGGGCCACTTGCTCTCGCCCTTTGTCGCGAGCGGGAATGTTCCACCCCACCTGGCGCTGATCGTTTCCGGAGGTCACACGCTCTTGCTCGATGTGGCGGGACCCGGCCGGTATCGCAAGCTCGGCGGCACGCGCGACGACGCCGCGGGCGAGGCCTTCGACAAGGTGGCGAAGATGCTCGGTCTCCCCTACCCCGGCGGTCCCGAGATTGAACGGGCGGCTTTCGGTGGCGACAAGGCGGCCTTCGCCTTCCCCCGCTCGATGATGAAAGAACCCGGCTTCGACTTCTCCTTTTCCGGCCTGAAGACCGCCGTGCTCTATACCCTCACCGGAAGAAACCCGGAAACCGGCACGCCGCTGCCGGAGGACCTCGCGGACCTGTGTGCGTCGTTCCAGGAAGCGGTGATCGAGGTGCTCGTGACGAAGACCCTGAAAGCAGCACGTCACGCGGGGCGGAGGACCATCGCGCTTTCCGGCGGCGTCAGCCTCAACAAGGCGCTGCGGTCCGCCTTCGAGAGCGCCTGCCATCGGGAGGGGATCATCCTCGCGACCGCTCCGCCGGGCCTGTGCACGGATAATGCGGCGATGATCGCCTTTGCCGCTCTGCTCCACGCTCTCGAAGGGAGGTGCTCACCTCTCGACGCGGACATCGACCCGAATTTGACCTTGGTCTCCGCCGTTGGAGCGGGTTAGAAGCGTGGACCCGCGCCGGGAACGTTCCTACATGGCTTACCGCACGATCATTTTCGACTTCGACGGCACTCTGGCCGATACGCTGGAGGAAAGCCGCCGCATTTATAATCTCCTGGCCCTTGATTACAAATTGCGGGAAGTGAGTGCGGAAGAGTTGCCGGGGCTACGGCATTTTTCGCTGCTGGAGCTTCTGGGGCATCTCGGAATCCCGAAGCGCCGGGTTCCCGCGCTTTTGTCCCGCGGTACCGCCCTCATGCGCGGGAATATCACCCGGCTGCCCCTCATCCCGGGGATCGCGGAGATCCTGCCCGAGATGAGGGCGAGGGCGTCCGCCTTCGGCGTCCTCACCTCCAATGCGACGGCGAACGTGGATCTTTTCCTCCGCGCCAACGGCCTCCGGGAGTACTTCGATTTCATCTCCTCCACCTCGAAATTGACGGGCAAGTCCAAGCACCTGCGCGCGATCCAGAAGACATTTTCCCTGCGCGCACAGGAGATGCTCTATGTGGGAGACGAGATCCGCGATATCAAGGCCGCGAAGAAGGCTGCGATCCCGATCGCGGCGGTGACCTGGGGCTTCAACTCCACGGAATCCCTGAAGACGGAGAACCCGGAACACATCATTTCGGACCCGGCGGAATTGCTCGGACTGGTGACTGGGCCCTGAAGGTCCCGGACTATTTCCTGATTCGACATTCCCCGCCACCTTGCCACTCTCCGGCCATGAGCGAGCTGCCCCCCGCGCACGAAAAAGACGATCTCCTTCCCGAAGGTCACGCCGCGGAGAGCCCCGCCGCCCCTTTGTCTCCCGCCGTCCTGGCGCTCGGCTTTGTCGCCATCGCTTTGGTAGGGTTCCTGATCGCCTCCGCGATCGCCTCGAAGCCGGCGAAGGGGTCCGCGGGAGCAGAAGAGAGCGACCCGGCGCTGCGCGACACCAAGGCCAGGATCCAATTGCTCCAGAACAACGTGAACCAGGAGCGGGCGAAACTCGGCCTTTCCCCGCTCTACGGCGAGACCACCCAGTCCGCCGAGACGGTGGCGGCCCGCATCACCGAGGACGCCGCAACTCTCGTCGCCATGGCGAAAGGCGTGAAGGATCTGATCGGCCAGAAAGACGCCGAAATCGCCCAACGCACGGAAGAGTGGACGGATGCAGTGAAGCTCCAGGGCGTGCTCCGCGACCAGCTTGCGAAAGCCGAGGAAAAGCTGAGCCGCGCGCTGATCGACGGCGCGGATTCAAGCGCGCTCCGGAACCAGCTCGAGGCAGCCAACAAGCGGATCATCACGCTGGGCGATGAAGTCCGCCGCTTGAGGGAACAGCCCGAGGAGACGCAATCGTTGCTCAGACAGATCACCGCGGAACGCGACTCCCTCCGGGCCCGCCTGAGCGAACTCGAGTCACGCCTTTCGCAGGCTTCCCTGTTCGCAGGAACCGAGTCGGAGTTGTTCAGCCAGGCAGTGCCGCTTTTCCGCAGCCTGCGCGAGCTCGAAGACAAGCCGGATTCCGAGATTGCCACCGCTTACAGCCAGTTCGGGGCGAAGATGGGAGCGAATGTCTTGGACAAGATCGACTTCCCGACCGGCTCGGCCGAGCTTCCCCCGGAAGACGTCGGAAAGATCGCCGGGTTCGCATCCGAAGCACCGGACAATGCCGTGCTCATGGTGATCGGCTACGCCTCCGAGACCGGGGATATCGATTCCAACCGCGCCCTTTCCTCCGAGCGCGCCACGGCCGTGGCCAGAGTGCTCGACGAAGCCAAAAAGCCGGGCCAGCGGGTACAGGCGGCCTATCTGGGTCAGACGGATCGCTTCGGCTCGAAATTCCCGGAGCGCAACCAGATCAGCGAGGTCTGGCAGATCGCGCCCAAGCAGCCTTGAGGCGCGGAGGGAGATCTCCGCTCCCCTCCCGCCTGGCAGGCTACATCCCGCTCGCCCTGATCGATGAGAAGGCAGCGGGATTCATTTCCTGGCGGGTGGTGTAACGCCGGACGCCGATCGAGCCCTCGCTGAAGCTCGCGTCCTCCGCTTCGATCAGGGGAGTGTCCATGTTGTCCACGAACACGCGGATCGATGCACCTTCGGCTTCGATCCGCATCGCGTGAGGACGACCTGCTTCGACCTTCAGCGGCACGGTCTTGATGGGCGTCCATGCGTTGTCCGCCTTGCCGAGAACCAGCTCGTTCTTTTCCGCACTGATTCCGGCATAGTATCCACGGTAGGCATCCGGGCCGATCGCCGCACCAGTGACCCGGAAAATGAGGCCGGCGTCTCCCGCCTCATTGACCGTCACCGTCCCGTCCAGGATCAGATCCCGGAAGACGGCGGAAGGGACCACCGCCTTCACGCCCGGCGGGCCGAAGGACATGGCATTGGAGGCGCTGCGGAGCGCCCCGTCCCGGACATGCCAGCCGCCGCCATAGAGGATCCAGTCTTTGAAGTCGCCGTCCTTGAAATCGTCCGCGAACGAAAGCGGTGGGACTGCCGGCTCGCCGATCACGGGGAAATTGGTGACGCGCAGCATCCCGGCCCCGAACGGGACGAGTTCGATCCTCTCCTCGGGGGCATCGGAAGCCACGGGAGAAACCGGCGGATCAAAGGACGCGAGGCCGCCGGGAGTCAGGGTCCAATCTTTGATCTTCTTCGCGCGGGCGATCAGTTTGACCGGCGTTTCTCCCCGGGCGAAGGGATTCGCCGGCATGTCCTCCACCTTTACTTCAAAGGAAGCGGACGGGTCAGCGGCATCCAGAAGCAAGCCGTAGTTCCACGGTGATTCCGGATGGATCTCATACGAGTCGAAGCCCCGGAGATTGGCCTCCGCGAAGCTCACCCGGCGTTCCTTGACGCCGAGGGCGAAGACCAATGGCCCGCGATGGACGGAGACGCTCCCCTTCACGCCGGGCAAGAGTCGCACTTTCATCGGCAGCTTGAAGACGAGCTCGTCCCCTTCTTTCCACGTACGCCGGATGGTGGCGAAGCTACCTGCCTTCGGTGCGGCTTCCGGTTTTCCATTTACCGTGATGCTCGCGGAATCGCACCAAGACGGGATCCGCAGTGAAAGCGGGAAGGCGACAGGAGCCTTTCCAGCCACGCGGATGCGCACCTCCTCCCCGAAGGGATAGTTGGTTTCCGCGAGCAGGGTCACCTCGGTTCCATCTCCAACGCTCGCGTTTACCTCCGTGGGCGCGATGGCCAGCATGGCCAAGCCCTTGTCCGGCGTGGCGGCCCAGGAATTCTGGACGAACTTCGGCCAGCCCATGTGGAAATTATAACAGCAGCAGGGAAACCCGGAAATCGGGGACGGCGTGATGCAATTGTCGTAGTCCTGGTTAAAGCCCCTGGAGCCCCGTTTTGCGACGACATTGTTCGGGAGACAGTAGTACACGTGCTGGCGGACTTCCTCCGAGACGGAACCCGGGAGCGCGTTGAAAGCCATGCGTTCCAAGCTGTCGCCCGCGGCGGCGGTGCCGAGCGCGCGCATCACGCTGGCATCGCTGAGCATCCGCTCGACCACGGAGCAAAGCTCGACGCCCTGGGTGGTCGATGGCCCCGAAAGGAATTCCGTGCCGGAGTTGATCCCGACCGCCAGCCCGTGATCCCGATCGAGATGCGCCAGGCCCGCGGCATAGGCCCTGCGGTCCGCCTCGCTGCCGGAGCGCAGCGAATAGACGGCAGGCATCTTCAGCGCCTGGGGGATATTCACATTGTGCTTCGGGTGGAAGTCGTCGCCGAATTCCACGAAGCGGTTGTTCGTGAAGATATCGGTCCATTGATAGGCTTGCTTCGCGAGCTTGTCCGAAAGCGCGAGAAGCGATTTGTCACCGGTCCGGTTGTAGAGCCAGAAGACGGTCTCGATCTCGTCCCCCGCACGGGCCTTCCCCCAGTCCACCAGCGGCCGCTTATCCAAGCCCGAATTCAGGTAGGCGTAATACTTCGTTAGGAAAGGGAGCACGCGTTCGTCTCCGGTGGCCTCGTGGAAGTCCCGGAGCAAATGGTTCACCACCATGCGCGGCCACCAGTCCTCGTTGTTTGCCGGGCCGTAGAAGCCGTCCGGCCGCTGGCTGGAGAGGATCGCATCGACCCAGCCCGTCGCCTCCTTTTTCAAATCGGCGTCGTCAAGCCCCCAAGCGAGCGGGATGAGACCTTTAAGGTAATAGGGCCCCTTCTCCCAGTTCTCGCCTTTCCCTCCCCGCCAGGCGTTGTCGGGGCCTGCGGCCTCCAGAAGCTCCGGCGCATGCCCCGTCAGGCCGTCCCGCTGGAGCTCGAGCTGGCGCTTCAGCCAGCCTTTGGGCTTCACGCTCCCCAACGGCAGGGAGGTGAAGTGTCCTTGTTGCAGAGGGGGCTGATTCGGGGCGGGCTTGGTGGCAGGCTCGGCAAAGACGAGGAAGCCCGACAAAGGTAACAGGAGGGCGAGCGCCGGAAGGATAGGGGCTTTCATAAGGAAGCGGGGTCGCAAGGAAACCTGAACCCCCTCCGGCATCTTTCAAACACGTTTTATATTTGTCACACCCGACGGAGGCGAGGCCGACGCTTGGCGATCGACCAAAACGCTCCCCCGGTGATGTAAATAGCTCCGCAAGCTACGGTTACGGGAACCCGGGTCACCCAGCTGGCCACCGAACCCGCTGCCGCCCCGGCTGCGAACGACGCGGCAAGCATCAAGGGCGTGGTGATTTTCCACGGCTCAATAGGATGGCCCCGGAGGCGCATTCCGAGGAATTGTCCGAGGTCCGTCAGCAAACCCGTGATGTGGGTGGTCCTCAGCACCAGGCCGCGGTAGCGGGTGGCTAGCGCGTTCTGCATGCCACAGGCCCATGCCGCGATGAAACAGGCCAACATCGTCGAATACCCCGCGGCCGGGTGAGTCGCCATCAAAAGCACACCCACAAAGATGACCGAGCGGCCGTAGGGCCTGCCGAGCTGGAGATTCGGATGATGGATGAAGAATCCTGCGGTGGCCGCCCCGCTCACGAAGCCCGCGACCGACAAGCCGAGGATGCCCGCCTCCACCGACAAGCGCCCGCCCCTCTGGCTGGCCTCGGCCGCAATCCGGGACAAATCTCCGGTCAGGTGGCTGACGGAAACGCCGAGCCGGAGCATGAAATCGGCATTCACCGCAGCGGCGAGAAACGCCAGGATACAGCCGCCGAATAGCACCCACCCCGGCTTCGACTGGATCGCCTCCACGTCGGCGGGCCCACCTCTCATGGGCGGAGGTTCTCCCAAATTTCCGGTCTCGGTGCAACCCTGCGGCCTGCCACTGCGCGAAAACGCGACATTTTCATTTCGCGACTGCGACGGAAACATACAATTTGAAACATGATTGATACTAGCCTGCCAAGATAAAGTGATTTGTAGTAAGTGGCTAATTTTGAGGAAGAGCCGAACCCAATTACCCGGCTCTCTTCTCAGACTACCTCTTGACCCCCAAACCCAACCGTTAGATGTCATACATATTCCACCCGCCCCTCCTCCGGCCCCGGATCCGACCGATTCTCCTCCAGAGGTGGCGGATACAAGCTCTGGTTGTTTTTTCGGCCGCGCTCTCGCAAGCCCTGCGCGGGGACGTCACCTACAGCTTGAACTTGGGTAATTCTCCGGAAGAGCAACAAGTGGCGGCATCGGTCGCTACTGCTGCCGGGCTCTGCAATACCTACGCCTCCTTCAACAAACACTGGAGCGTCTTCTACAACGGAGGCATTCCAACGGCCGAAGGCAGCTACAACGGCTACATGGGCTACGGGGGCCAGCGGAGCGTGCGGGTGGCACTTCACGAGGGCGCGCACACTTTCGGGATGGGAACCGGGCCCAACTATGAAACTCTGATTGCCGGCGGTCTATGGAAAGGGAAATATGGCAATCAGGCACAGCTCGACACCTTCAATGCCTACCCCGACGGCTTGCACGGGGATGGACACGCGGTCTGGCCTGGAGGCTTCAACTATGAAAACGAAGACGGCTTCATCGAGCGCATCTGGATGATCCGCGTTCAGGCGGCAATGCGCGCCGACATGGGAATCATGTCGTACACGAAGGAGGCCAGGAATGCGGCGGTGGTTGCGGGGCAAACGGCGGAATTTTACATCGAATCGCCAATGGCCCACGCTTGGCACTGGCATAAAAATGGCGTCCCCCTTTCGGACGGAGGCGACATTTCCGGAGCTAACACCGCGACTTTGCAGATCTCCAATGCGGAGGCCGCCGACATGGGCAGCTACCATTGCGCCGCGACGGGGGCCGGTGAAACGCTTGATAGCAGGCCCCGCCAACTCTGGGTGCATGCGGATCCGGCCTTGGGCCGGTGGAATTTCGACGGCAATCCGGCCGACAGCTTGAATGCCAGCGACGGAACGGCCTTCGGTTCGCCAGGCTATATAACCGGAAAGACCGGCCAGGCGGTCGATCTCGATGGCACGGACGACTATATCGATCTGCCGGACCCGCTGGGACGCGCACGCGATCTCACGGTGGCTACATGGGTGCATTGGGACGGGGGCAGCGATTGGCAGCGCGTCTTCGACTTCGGCACGGGCACTTACCAGTACCTCTTTCTGACTCCGAAGGCCGGCGGCGGTGCCATGCGACTGGCCCTGAAGGATGCCATCAACGGGAAGAACCTCGAGTATCAGGTCAGCGTCCCGACACTCCCTACGGGACAGTGGGTTCACCTCGCGGTAGTGCTGCGGGGAAGCTACATGACGCTCTACATCAACGGTCAGGCCGGGGGCTCCGCATTCGGCATTCAGAGCAGCCCCGCCGACTTCCCGGCGACCAATAACTACATCGGCAAAAGCCAATATCCCGACCCGCTCTTCAACGGCCGTATCGACGACTTCCGGATCTTCGGCAAGGCGCTCGAGGGCGCGGAGGTATGGTCCATCTGGGGCCAGAGCGCGAATCACGCACCCGTCTTTTCATCCGGCGACATCGCGCTAGCGAGCGCCAGCGCACTGGCACCTTATTCCGGAGGGACGCTTGCGGCCTCCGCCAGCGACGGGGACTCCGATCCTCTCACTTTCACCAAGCTGGATGGTCCGGGCTGGCTGACGGTGTCCGCAGACGGAACCTTGTCCGGCCAGCCCGGGGCCGGTGCCACCGGCGAAAACGCGTTCATCGTGCGCGTCACGGATCCCTCGGGTGCGAGTTCCGATGCCATCGTGCGGATATCGGTATTCGCTCCCGAAACCGCCCCCGTCTCCTCCCGAACCGCCGCTCCAACGATCGACAGCGACGACGTTCACTTTCTGGCCACCGGGATCGCGGAGACGGACACCATCGCAGGCACGGGAAACGCCGGCGACAACGACGAATCGACCTACATCGCGGAGGACCGCCCCAGCAAAGGGCAGACGTTCACCACCGGTTCTAGCCCGCAAGGTTACTTCCTTCAATCCTTCACGTTCCAGAATGTGAAATGGCCCGCCCTGGCCACGGGAGGAACGTGGTATGACATCCAGCCGGGAGACCAATGGGAAGTGCAGGTGGGCTCGATGAGCGGCAGCTCCAGCAAGGTGCCGATGCTGAAATATAGCGCCGCCTACGATGGCGCGGCAATCAGCGGTGGAGGCGACAGCGGCACCGGGCGATACATCACCTTCAACGTCTCGGGCCTCGGTATCCAGCTGGCGCCGGAAACGACTTACTACTTCGAAGTCGCCCCCCTCTCCGGCGACGCCTACTTCGAGCTGAATAGCTCCCGGCACGGCAACTACTCCGGCGGAACCGCCTTTCGCGGCAATACTGCCGGAGCGATCGGCACCGGGGTGAACCTGCTTGCGGGAGACTACGTCTTCCACGCGGATCTGGAGGCACGCACAACGCCCGCACCCGGTACGATAGCGCATTGGAATTTCGAGGAGGGCACCGCAGGTACCGATGCCCGCTACTCCAGGACAAATGCGGGGCTTTATGACGGCAGTATTTCCGATCAGTCCGGCAAGGCGAATCATCTGTCGGCATGGAACAACGGCTGGCACGGCTATCGCGCAGAGGTTCCAGCAGCCACCACGCCCCGCATCGGTGCCGCGAACACCCTCAGCATCCGGAATTCCAACGGGTTTCCGGCGATGTCCGCCATCGGCACTTCGCTCACTACCTGGACGCCCGCTGAGTGGACCATCGAAGCCTCCATCCGTCCTGATGACGCCACCAATGGATACCAGACTTTTCTAGGACGGGACAGCCAGGGCGCCTTTGCCGCCGAACCCGCGCTGGCCGCCCTTTATTTCACCGTTTTGCCCGATGGGGGGCTTCGATTCATGTTCACGGACGCCGCGGGCAACAAGTGGGATCTTCCTTCCGCAGCAAACACGCTGGGAGACGGAAAGTGGTATGCCGTAGCCGCAACCTCGGACGGAGACACCCTCTCCCTCTACCGGAAGAACCTCACCGACAGCGAAGCTCAATACACCCTCTTGGGCAGCTTGGACATATCAGCCAGCACGAACCCGGCAATATCCACCGGCTCGGGTGATGGCGGCGATTGGGATGCGGGAGTGTTCACCGTGGCCCGCGGACTTTACAACGGCGGCCATGCCGACCGCTTCTTCGGCCATATCGACGACATCCGGCTTTCCACGGGCGCACTGGTTCCCGCGGCCTTTCTTTACAGCCCGGCAGCGGCGACGGAGCCCGGCTTCGCAGACTGGGCCGCAGGATATCCCGCGATCGGACCGGAGAGCGGCTTCGACGAGGATCCTGACAAAGATGGCTTGGCGAACGGGGTTGAAAATTTCCTCGGAACGAATCCGAGCACGACGAACCCAGGGGTGTACGGCGTGAGCAGGACCGCTGGCACCTTCACTTTCCTACACCCCCAGAACCCGCAGCCGGCAAGCGACCTCACCGCTGCCTATCGCTGGTCCCTCGATCTCGATACATGGACCCCGTCGGGCCAAAGCAGGAATGGGACCACGGTAAGTTTCACGGCCACTCCGGACACGCCGGTCCTTGGCACAACGACCGTCACGGCCACGATCACCGGTGCTAGCCCTACGGGCATCTTTTTCGATCTACATGTGGCCCAACCTTGATCACCGGGATTTTTTCCTACGCAGGATGTTCCGCGCCCGAGTTCGATCCGCGGCAGCTTGCCCCCGACCTTGCCCGGAGCAACAGACGACATGAGCCGCCTGATCCGATCTCTCGGGGAGATACTGGCCGAGGTGCTTTCCGGAATGCCCGGGGAAGGCCGTGAGGCCACGAAAGAAGATGATGTCCCCCCGGACCGGGAGAATATCCGGGTCCCTGAGGCCCGTTCGCTACCAAATTTCCCCTTGCCTGCCGTAGTCGGCTGCCCGCTACTTCCCCCGCCGTGATTCCCAACGTCCTCGCCGAACGCTACGCCTCCCCCGCCCTGCAATCCATCTGGTCCGCCGAAGGCCGCATCGTGCTGGAGCGGGAATTCTGGATCGCGGTGATGAAGGCGCAACGGGACCTCGGTCTGGAGATTCCCGAAGCCGCGATCACCGCCTATGAGAACGCGAAGGATAGCGTGGATCCGGGCTCGATCATGGCTCGCGAGCGCGTCACCCGCCACGACGTGAAGGCGCGGATCGAAGAGTTCAACGAACTCGCCGGTCACGAGCACATTCACAAGGGCATGACCTCCCGCGATCTCACCGAGAACGTGGAACAGCTCCAGGTTTACCGCTCGCTGCTGGCAATCCGGGACAAGTCCGTCGCCGTGCTGCATCGCCTGAAAAAGCGGGCCGAGCAATGGTCGGACCTGGTGATCACCGCACGCACGCACAATGTGGCGGCGCAGCCCACCACCCTGGGCAAGCGCATCGCCATGTTCGGCGAGGAGATGCTCTCCGCCTTCCACGCGCTGGAAGACGTCATCGCCCGCTATCCCGTCCGCGGCTTGAAGGGCGCGGTCGGCACGCAAATGGACCAGCTCTCCCTTTTCAATGGCGACGCCTCGCAGGTGGCGGAACTGGAGAAGCGCGTGGTCTCCCACCTCGGAATGCCCTGCGTGTGGATGAATGTCGGGCAGGTTTACCCTCGCTCCCTCGATTTCCGCGTGGTGTCGGTGCTGACGGATCTCGCCAGCGGCCCCTCGTCCTTCTGCCGCACCCTGCGGCTGATGGCCGGCCATGAAACAGCCAGCGAAGGCTTCGCCCCGGGCCAGACCGGCTCGAGCGCGATGCCGCACAAGATGAATTCCCGCTCCTGCGAGCGCGTGAACGGCTTCCACGTGATCCTGAAGGGCTACCTCGCCATGGCCTCCGGCCTCGCGGGAGACCAATGGAATGAAGGCGACGTCTCCTGCTCCGTGGTCCGCCGCGTGATGCTGCCGGACGCTTTCTTCGCCATCGACGGCCTCTTTGAAACCTACCTCACCGTGCTCGATCAGATGGACGCCTATCCGGCGGTGATCGGGAAGGAGAACGCCCGCTATCTGCCCTTCCTGATGACCACCACCATCATGATGGCGGCGGTGAAATCCGGCGTCGGCCGCGAAACCGCGCACAAGGCCATCAAGGAACATGCGGTGGCCACGGTGAACGATCTCCGCAGCGGCAAGAGCGCGGTCAACGATCTGGTCGCCCGGCTGGCCGATGATTCCCGCATTCCGCTGGATGAAGCGGCCCTCGCTGCGATCGTGGCGGAAGGCGAGAGCAACGCCGGGGCGGCCAAAGCGCAGATCGACCACTTCGAACGGGAGATCAACGCGATCGAGAAACGCTATCCGGCAGGCGCAGCCTACTTGCCCGGCTCCATCCTCTGAGCAGCCTGCCAAATTCCTTTGACTCTCCTTATCCGCGGCCGAGCGTGGGAGAGCCATGGGAACGATCCAAAATTTGTTCGACCGGAAAGCCCTCGAAAAACTGCAGCAACTCGTCAAGGAGACGCCGACCTGCATGTTCGGCAGCAACCTCGCCGCCGTCCCGTTCCATGTCTGCCCCATGGAGGTGCAGCAGGTGGATGAGAACGGCTCCTTCTGGCTCTTTAGCGGGGCGGATAGCGTCCATAATGCGCAAATCCGGCAGGACCCCCGGGTCCACCTGATTTTCGGGAACCCGTCCAAACACGAATATCTCACCGTGTACGGCCAGGCGGAGATCTCCCGCGATCCCCGCAAGGTGGACGAGCTGTGGAGCAACATGGTGAAGACCTGGTTTCCACAGGGGCAGGATGATCCCAACCTGACGCTGATCCGGATAAGTCCGGAAAGGGTCCACTATTGGGATGTAAAGGACGGCAAGCTGGCGGCGATGGCCAAGATCATACTCGGCGCCGTGACAGGCAAGCCGATGGACGTCGGCGTGGAAGGCGACCTCACCCCTTAGTTTTTGCCGGATGGCACGCCGCAGAGGCCGCGATCCAGGGAGGAGGAGCCGAAGACGGCACTCTTCACCTGCTCCGCGGCCTGCCGGATGACGGGCACCGAGGCGGTCATGCATTCTTCCCCTTCCCGCGAGGTTGCGAGCAGGGCGGCGGTGGAACTGACCAAGCCGACGAGCGCCAAGGCAAGCGGAGGACGCCGAGGATTCCGTTTCCGGTTGGTCCGGGACTTCCTGCCGGCTATCCGCCGCAGTTCCGTCAGGGTGCCCTCGTTGAA
>CAMPGU010000025.1 GCA_946885645.1 uncultured Haloferula sp. | reverse complement strand
CCCCACAAGGAAAGAAAGGCTGCGCCGGAGTCACGGGAGCAAAGAATGAAGCCCCTCCCCTGCGGCGGCGGAAAGCGGCCGCTGCCCGACCCCCGGCCGTGGTTTCTCCGGTGGAATCCCGAAAGTTCCCACGGATTTCCGATTGACACCGTTTGGCCCGCTCACTAGCTTGCGCGCCCCTCCGCCTCCGGACGCCGACTCCGCGAGCAGGCGAGGGAAATTCCGGTTCCATCAAGATGAAGACGTTTTCCGCCAAGCCGACCGACATCGAGCGCAATTGGTACGTGATCGACGCCAAGGACAAGGTCCTGGGTCAGGTCGCGGTTGAAGCCGCTCGCCTGCTCCGCGGCAAGCACAAGCCCATTTTCACCCCGCACATCGACACCGGCGACTTCGTCGTGGTGGTCAATGCGGACAAGGTCGTGCTCAGCGGCACGAAGGAGAACGACAAGATCTACACCCGTTTCACGGGATACGTCGGCGGCAAAAAGGTCGAGACCCCCCGCATGGTGCGCAAGCGCCGCCCGGTGCTGCTGGTCGAACACGCGGTCTGGGGCATGATCCCGAAGACCCGCCTCGGCCGCGCCCAATACGGCAAGCTGAAGGTGTATGCCGGTGCCGAGCACCCGCACGAGGCCCAGCAACCGCAGGCTTTCGAAATCGCCTGAACCCGCCGCTAGCCACCTACACTTTTTGACATGAGCGAAGCCAAGACTCTCAGCGCCACCGGCCGCCGCAAGAACGCCGTCGCCCGCGTCCGCATGACGGAAGGCAGCGGACAGATCGTCATCAACGGTCGTTCCTTCGAGGAATACCTGCCGACGCTGCCTCTCCAGAACGCCGTTCTGGCCCCGTTCCAGCACGCCAACCTGCTGAACAAGTTCGACGTGATCGTCTCCGCTTCCGGCGGCGGCATCCATGGCCAAGCCGGCGCGATCCGTCTCGCCGTCGCCCGTGCCCTCACCGTCTTCGATGCCGAGCTCCGCAAGGTCATCAAGCCGCACGGCATGCTGCGCCGCGACCCGCGCATGAAGGAACGCAAGAAGCCCGGCCGCCCCGGCGCCCGCAAGCGCTTCCAGTTCTCCAAGCGCTGATATCGCTTCCGCTTTTTTCAAAGAGCCGCACCCCGTGGAGGGTTGCGGCTCTTTTGTTTTTCCGAAGAGGCCCTGCATTTTCTCCGGCGGGTCCTCGTTTCCGCGGGGGTGGTGCTGCGGAAGTAAGGATGATCAAAATATCATAATTGGCTGATAGATGCTGTATCTTCAACCGCGTTTGCTAGATACGCCGTGCGCGGCTTCTCCGGTCGCGCGGCAACCCTTGATATATCCTCATGAAGAAAGCATCCGCATCCCTGAAAGCCCTCGTTCTCCTTGCCCCTCTGCTCTCCGCCACTGCGGATGCCGCCATCGCGCTCGAATTCTCCGGCGGCAGCGGAGCCCCTCTCTCCATCACCATCGTGGAGCCGGTCATGTTTACCGTAAATGTCTCGCAAGGGGTTTCGGGTTCGCCGGCTTTCCTGATCGAGGATATCGGCCAGATTTTCTCAGGCTTCACTTTCGACGGTTTGTCGGGAGACGTCACGTTCACCGTCAATAGCGGCACGCCGATCACGATGTCCTCCTTCTATGGCGGGCTGAACGCCGGGGCACCCGATCTCAACGACCTCCTGCTGACCGGTAGTTTCAGCTCCATGGCCGAGGGGGATGTCATCATCCTTTCCGCGGGCACGCTCACCACGAATTCCGCGGTAGCGGCCGCCGTTCCGACAGACGGAGCCTACAACATGTATTTCTACGACATGGAGACCATGATGAGAGCGGGCACCGATGGCATCGCCGTGCCGGAGCCTTCCGCCGCCGCCCTGGCGGGCTTGGCCTGCGCGGCCCTCGCCCTGCGGCGTCGCAGACGCTAGGATCGGCAGGCGGTGCGGGCGGACGCCCCGGCCGACCACACACGTCTTCGCCTAAAGCGCCTCGCGGAGTTTTTCCTCCGGCAGCCTAAATGCCAGCCGGGGGAATCCGCGCCCCTCCAGATGCTCCGCCGGGCTTTGGAGAACGCCATAAGATCGCTTGATGCGGACCCTCTCATTTTCCCTTCCCCGTCCCATCCCTCCGCGCTTTCCTAACGGCCATGAAGCTCGTCTCTTGGAACGTGAACGGCATCCGCTCAGCCCTAGGCAAGGGCCTGCCGGAATTCATGGTCGCGGAACGCCCGGAAATCCTCTGCCTGCAGGAGACGAAGGCGCGGCCGGAACAAGTGGAGCTGCCGCTGGAATTCGGCGGCTATCACACCTTCTGGAACTCCGCAGAGAAACCCGGCTACTCCGGCGTGGCGGTTTTCTCGCGCGAGGCCCCCTTGAACGTGAAGGAAGGCATGGGCATGGACCTTCACGACAAGGAGGGCAGGGTGCTGACCCTGGAGTATCCGGATTTCCATCTGGTGAACGTTTACACCCCCAATGCCCAAGACGGCCTGCGGCGCCTTCCTTACCGGATGGAGTGGGACGAGGCTTTCCGGCTCTACCTCGGGGCGCTGGAGAAAAGCGGCAAGCCCGTGATTTTCTGCGGTGATCTGAACGTGGCGCATCAGGAGATCGACATCGCGCGACCGAAGGAGAACCGCAAGAGCGCGGGTTTCAGCGACGAGGAGCGCGCGGGCTTCGGCCTGCTCCTAGGCAGCGGTTTCAGCGACACCTTCCGGCACTTTTATCCCGACAAGACCGAAGCCTACTCCTGGTGGAGCATGCGGGGTGGCGCGCGGGCGCGAAACGTCGGCTGGCGGATCGATTACTTCGGCACCTCGCAGGCGCTCGCCGGACGCTTGAAGGATGCCGCGATCCTCCCGCACGTGACGGGATCGGACCATTGTCCGGTGACCCTGACGCTCGGGTAGGGGCGGGCCCGCCGCGAACCGCGTTTAAAAAAGCCCCGGCAGCGGCTGGCGCTGACGGGGCTGTGAAATTGCCGGCGCGGATCAGAGCTCCGCGAGGATGCCGTTCAGGGTCGCGCTCGGGCGCAGCGCGGCGGCGGCCTTGGCATCGTCCGGCTGGTAGTAGCCGCCGATGTCCACGGGCTTGCCTTGTACCGCGATCTGTTCCTCCACGATCTTCGTCTCGCTGGCGGCGAGTCTTTCCGCCAGGGGAGCGAAGACCGCCTTCAGTTCGGCATCGGCATCCTGCTCGGCCAGCGCCTGTGCCCAGTAAAGGGCGAGGTAGAAGTGCGAGCCGCGATTGTCGATGCCACCGACCTTGCGCGAAGGGGATTTGTCGTTCTCCAGGAACTTGCCGTTCGCGGTGTCCAAAGTGTCGGCCAGAACCTTGGCCTTCGCATGGTTGCGGGTCTCCGCGAGGTGCTCGAGGGACGCGGCCAAGGCGAAAAACTCGCCGAGCGAATCCCAGCGCAGGTAGTTTTCCTCAAGGAACTGCTCCACGTGCTTCGGAGCGGAGCCGCCCGCGCCGGTTTCGAAGAGCCCGCCTCCGTTCATCAGCGGAACGATCGAGAGCATCTTCGCGGAAGTGCCCACTTCGAGGATCGGGAAAAGGTCGGTCAGGTAGTCGCGCAGGACATTGCCGGTCACGGAAATCACCTCCTCACCCTTCACGATGCGCTCCAAGGTGAACTTGCAGGCCTCCGCGGGAGGTAGGATGCGGATGTCGAGGCCGGTGGTGTCGTGATCCTTCAGGTAGTTCTCGACCTTCGTGATGATCTCGGAATCGTGCGCGCGTGCCTTGTCGAGCCAGAAGACGGTGGTGGAGCCGGTGGCGCGCGCGCGGTTGACGGCGAGCTTCACCCAATCCTGCACCGCGGCGTCTTTCGTCTGGCAGGCGCGCCAGATGTCGCCTGTTTCCACGGAGTGTTCCAGCAGCACGGTGCCCTTCGCGTCGATCACGCGGATCACACCCTTGGCGGGTACTTCGAAGGTCTTATTGTGCGATCCGTATTCCTCGGCGGCCTGCGCCATGAGGCCCACGTTTGGCACGGAGCCCATCGTCCTGGGGTCCAGCGCGCCATGGGCACGGCAGAACTCGATGACCGCCTGATAGATGCCGGCGTAGGAGCTGTCCGGGATCACCGCCAGCGTATCCTGCGTTTTGCCCGCCACGTCCCACATCTTGCCACCTGCCCGGATCATCGCGGGCATGGAAGCATCCACGATCACATCCGAGGGGACGTGCAGGTTGGTGATGCCCTTGTCCGAATTCACCATCGCCAAGGCCGGGCCCTGTGCATAGGCGGCTTGGATATCAGCCTCGATCTCCGCTTTCTTATCGGCGGGTAGCGATTGGATCTTCGCCACCAGATCGCCGAAGCCATTGCGGAAATCCACTCCGAGCTCCCGGATTGTCCCGGCGTGTTTGGCGATGAGATCCAGGAAAAACACCTCTACCGCGCGCCCGAAGATGATCGGGTCCGACACCTTCATCATCGTCGCCTTCATGTGCAGCGAGAAGAGGACGTCGTCCGCCTTGGCCTTCGCGATCTGATCGGCCAGGAAGTTCAGCAGCGCGGCCTTGCTCATGAAGGTGCCATCGAGGATCTCGCCGGCTTTCAGCGGCGTGCTCTCCTTCAGGACCGTCACGCTGCCGTTCTCAGCGGTGAACTCGATCTTCACGTCGGTAGCTTCGGAGACCGTCACCGACTTCTCGTTGGAGAAGAAATCGTCGCGGCCCATGGTGCCGACGGAGGTCTTCGAATCACCGGACCAGGCACCCATGGAGTGCGGGTGCTTCCGGGCGTAGTCTTTCACCGCCTTCGGGGCCCGGCGGTCGGAATTTCCTTCGCGCAGGACGGGGTTTACCGCGGAGCCCTTCACCTTGTCATAGCGGGCGCGGATGTCCTTTTCCTTTTCCGTCTGGGGATTCTCCGGGTAGCCGGGGAGTGCGTAGCCCTTCGCCTGAAGCTCGGCGATCGCCTCCTTGAGCTGCGGCACGGAGGCGGAGATATTCGGCAGCTTGATGATGTTCGCCTCGGGCTGGAGGGTCATCGCGCCGAGTTCCGCCAGGTGATCAGCGATCCTCAAATCTTCCGGAAGAAAGTCGGGAAACTGGGAAATGATCCGTCCGGCCAAGGAAATGTCCCGCGTCTCCACCGAAATCCCGGCGGGCTTTGTGAACGCCTGGACAAGGGGCAGGAGCGAGTAGGTCGCGAGCGCGGGAGCTTCGTCGGTCTTCGTGTAAATGATAGTGGGCACCTCTGGCATGGGCGTGACGGTCGTTTTGGACCGGCCTTCGACTAGGGAATTGACCTCCCCGGGTCAATCCCCGTCCGGGAAAGGTGAGATCGGCGAAGCTTCGTTTGCATGTCCTGCGGGTGGTGCTTCGTTCGTCGTGTTCAAAAGCGGGCACCCCTGTCTGCCCGGACCGCCTCTCCTTCACCCCACATTTTCCTCCGATGACTTTGGATTCCGCCGGAAGCCCGGCATGCTCGATCACCCGCGAATTCCCTGCGCCTCCCGAACGGGTGTTCGAGGCATGGATCGATTCCTCTCAACTGTCCCGCTGGTGGGGGCCTCGAGGTTTTACCAATCCCGTTTGCAAATTGGAGCCGCGGCCCGGAGGCGGCATCCGGATCGACATGCGCGGTCCGGACGGGGCGGTCTATCCGATGGTCGGCGCGGTGGAGGAAATCGAGGCACCCGGAAAGCTGGTGTTCTCCAGTGCCGCCTTGGACGAAACCGGCAGATCCCTTTTCAAGGTGCGCACCGCTGTAGCGATTGCCGCCAGCGACGGCGGCTCCGAGTTGTCCGTGCAGGCGTGGGTGCTCCAGAAAGGCGGCTCCGCGACCGACGGCCATCTTTCGGGAATGAAGGCCGGTTGGACGCAGAGCTTCGAGCGCCTGGATGCAATGCTGGCGGAGGATCGCGCGAACCCGGAGATCGTATCTACCCGCCGCTTCCCGGCACCCCGCGCGGTCGTATTTGGCAGCTTCATCGATCCGCGGCAGCTTTCCGAATGGTGGGGGCCGAAGGGATTTACCAATACCTTCGAGATCTTTGAGCCCCGCACGGGCGGCAGGTGGCGCTTCGTGATGCATGGGCCGGACGGCGCGGACTATCCGATCGAAAAGGAATTCATCGAGGTGATCCCGGACGAGAAGATCGTCCTCCGGCATCTGGATCCGGTGCACGGATTCCGCATGACGATGACCTATGAAGACGAGGCCGGCGGCACGCGCCTGACCTGGAGGATGAAGTTCCACTCCGCCGCCGAAGCCGCCAAGGTGTCGGGATTCATTGCCTCTGCCAACGAAGAAAACTTCGACCGGCTGGAAGCCCATCTCGCGAAGTCGGGAGCGCCTACGGGCTAAGCGGAGGTGCTGGCGTTGCTTCTCAAAAAGGCCACACGGTGCTCCACACGCTGGCCTTGGCGCAGCGGATCACCTCTTCCTCATCGCTCATCCGCTTGAGAGGGCGGGTGGCCTTGAGTACTTCCGTGCCCCGGGCGACCGCACGCCATTCGACGGCCATGCCGGTGAGGCGTAGCAGGGTCCAGAAGCCAAGCACGCCGAGCGCCCCCGCGATCGCCCATCCGGCGGGCACGCGCTTTGAAAAAATCGCGAAAATTGCGACAACTCCCACCAGCGCGGGTAGAGCCCGGGTGAGGAAGGAGCCCTTCACGCGGGCCTTTGCCAAGGCATCGCCCTCGCGCTCCAGCAGCAGGAGCCCGCATTCCCGCACGGCGTTTCCCAGGGCTGCCGCATGGGTTTCACTGCCGCGGCTCCCGGGAGGAAGGCCCATGCGCTGGCGGAGATCCCTCGCGGAGAGCTCGCAATCCCGCCGCGTGCCCTCCAGCCGGACGCGGCTCCAGAACCAGTGCCTGCCGAGCCACGCGCCGACGAGAGGCAGGAGGGACAGGAGGATGACGAGCTTCCACACGGTGGCAGGAGGTCAGCGTTTCCCGCCGCCCGCGGCAAGCCATGCCTTCGGATCGTCCGGCCAGGGGTGTTTCGGGTAGCGCCCCGCGATCTCCTTTTTCATCTGCGCGTAACCGCTTGCCCAGAAGCTGGCGAGGTCCTTGGTCATCTGCCAAGGCCGCTGGTTCGGCGCAAGGATGTGGACGAGCAGGGGAGCGCGGCCGTTCGCAACCGCCGGCGTCTGCCACACCCCGAAAAGATCCTTCACCCGCAGCGCGATCCAAGGGTCCTTGCCAATCTCGTAGGTGATCTTCGGCTGCTGGCCGTTGGCGAGCGTGATCCGCTCCGGCGCGTAGGAATCCAATGCGGCCCGCTGCGGGGCGCTCAGCCACTCCTTCAGCACCGGCCAGACCTGGCGCTCCTTGATATCCTTGTAAGCTACGGCCCCGTGGCAAATCTGGGCCACCGCGGCGGCGCGGTCCTCCTCGCCCCAGCCGGGCAGTTCCAGCTCCGGCATCCATTTGCCGAGGCAGGAGAGCCGCGCGCACCATTGGTCCACCGCGGCGTCCCAATGCTTCAGGACCAGCTCTCCCGAGAGCACGCGGGCCGCCAAGATCTCCGCGGCGGCATCCAGATTCACGCCGTGGTCGCTTTCCCTCGACTCCAGCACGAGATCGCGGAAGACGGTTTCCTTCTTTGCCACCACGCGGCGGCGGGAGTCGTCCCAGGCCGCGCCATCGGTGAGGCGGAAATCCTCCGGGAAAAGCTCTCTGAGCCACTCCGGGTCGATCGCCGTGGCGCGCCGGAGCTGCACGATCACCTCCCGGCCTTCCACTTCGGTAATCTCCGCCGCCACGAAGGCCACGGCTTTTTTCGCGGCGCTTTCCTCGTCCAGCTTGCCGCGGCGCTTGCCGACCACGCGGCAGGCCAGCGTGGCTTCCCCGAAACGGACCGCCAGCCGGTCGCTGAAGGAGGCGAGCATCGCCCGGCCCACGGCCTCGCGGCGTTTGGCAAAATCCACGCCTTCCCAGGGCCAGCCGCGTTGCAGGGCGAGCCGCTGAAGGCGGTCGAAGCCTTGGGCGATTTCCCGCGCGCCCCGGCCGTGAATCCCGAGGGGGGCGCAGCGCCGGGGGTCGAAATCCATGGCCGCCGCGGAGTCGAAGGCCCGCCACTCCGCCTCGAAATCGCTGCCATCCCCGTCGAACACGAAGTCCTTGCGCCCGATCCCGCCGCGCTTGGAGGCGAAGATGCCCTCTCCCTGCACGGCGGCGGCAATGAAGGCCATTTCCGCCACGCAGCCCTGCTCGACCCCTGCAAGCATCAGGCGGGCGTAGCGCGGCTCCAGCGGCAGGGTAGCCATCGATCGGCCCTCCTCCGTCAGTGCTCCGTGGGCATCGAGCGCCCCCAAGTCGTGCAGTAGCGATTCCGCGCGGACGAGGCTTTCCTCCAGCGGAGCATCGAGCCAGCGGAAGTCCCGGACCTCGGCGATCCCGGCCGCCTTCAAAAGCAGCACCGTCTCCGCCAGATCCACCCGGCGCACCTCCGGCTGATCGAAGGCTTCCCGGCGCGCGTGCTCGCTTTCACTCCACAGGCGGAAGGCCCGTCCCGGACCGGTGCGTCCGGCCCGGCCCGCGCGCTGCTCGGCGGAGGCCCGGGAGATCTTCCGGATGAGCAGGGTGTCGATTCCGCGGCGGGGATCGAAGCTGGCTTCGCGCGCTAGTCCGGCATCAATCACCGTGCGCACTCCCTCGATGGTGAGGGAGGTTTCAGCCACGTTCGTGGAAACGATGATCTTTGGTCTCCTGCCGCTTGAAACGGCTGCTTCTTGCGCGGCGGGTGGCAGGCTCCCGTGCAGCGGGAAAATATCGTGGTTTCTTGTAAACGAGGAGTTTTCAAGAGTTTCCACGGTCTTTCTGATCTCGTGCATCCCGGGCAGAAAGCAGAGCACGTCCCCCGCGTCGGGGATTGCCAGCGCTTCTTTAACGATGGCTGAAACACGCTCCCAAACAGGAGTTTCAATCGGTGGTCCACCGCGCCGCGAGTCTGCCTTCGGCCTGTCCGGTCGATAGCCGATCTCAATGGGAAAAGTTCGTCCTCCCGCTTCAAGCATTTTGGCAGGAGCTAGAAAACTCGCGAGTCCGCGTGTTTCAAGCGTGGCGGACATTACCACCACGCGCAGGTCCGGTCGCCGCGATTCCTGGAGGTCCAGACAGCGACCGAGGGCGACATCGACGGCGAGGCGGCGCTCGTGGAACTCGTCGAAAACCACCGCGTCCACCCCCTTCAACTCCGGGTCCTCCTGAAGCCAGCGCTGGAACACGCCGTCGGTCAGGTAGATGAGCCGGGTGTCGCGGCCGTATTTCGTATCGAAGCGGACGGCGTACCCGACTTCGCCGCCCAAAGAGGTGCCGCGGAGTTTCGCCACCCACCCGGCGAGAAGCCGTGCCGCCATCCGGCGCGGCTCGATCACAAGAATCCGGCCGCTAATCCCGGCGTCCATGAGCATGCCGGGCACGGCGGTGGATTTTCCCGAACCCGTGGGGGCCTTCAAAAGGACGCGATCTCTCTCCCCGGAGGCCACGGCGGCCTTCAGCTCCTCCTCGATTTCATGAACCGGCAAACGCACCCCCCGGCGATAGCGGCACCAGCACGGAATGGAAACCGTCAAGACGCGACGGCGTTACAATTTCGGAGCGGGCAAAAGGACGCCTCCTGCGGCGCTTCTCCCGCCAAGGAACCGCTCGGACAACCGAAAGAGCGCCCGGCTTCCGTCCGTTATTCGCATTGCAAGCCCGTCCCCGCAGGCCTATCCTCATTCCTATGAACACCGCGCTCGCATTCTTGCCGAACTTCGGCGGCCCGGAAATGATCGTCATTTTCGTGATCATCCTGCTGCTTTTCGGCGCGAAGAAAATTCCCGAACTCGCCCGCGGACTGGGCAAGAGCATGGGCGAATTCAAGAGAGCCCGTGAAGACTTCGAACGCGAAATTACCCGCTCCGAAGAAGAGGTGCGCATCAAGGAGGCCGCCGGAAAAGAGGCCCACGACAAGGCCTGATCCGTGAGATTCCGCCCCTCCTCCCTTGCGATCGCCCCGGGTTTCCTCGGGGCGTTTTTCTTGGCGCTCGTTTGCAGCTCCTGCAAGGAGGAGGACCGGGATCCGGGAGGAATCGGGCAGCCGCCAGCGTCCACGGCCCCCGCTCCTACCCCGGCGGTGTCCGCTTCCGCTGCCGCGGAACCCCCGCGGGTCCGGGAGACGAAGGAGGATGGGCGGGCGATTCGCTTCGTGGCCTACAACGTCGAGAACTGGCTGACAATGGAACGCTTCGTGAACGGCAAGGCGATCCCCGGCGTGGCTAAACCGGAGAAAGAACGTCGCGCGGTGGTGGAGGCGATCCTCTCCTCCAGGCCGGATATTCTCGGCATTTCGGAAATCGGAAACGAGAGCGATGTCGAGGATCTGAAGAAGCATCTGTCCGATGCGGGCATGCCTCTGCCGCATTCCCACCTGAGCCGCGGCGGCGATCCTACCCGCAGCCTGGTGATCCTTTCCCGCTTTCCCATCGGCAGCACGAAGATGCACGAGAATCTCGGCTACCGCTTGGGAGACAGGGCGTACCTCATGCAGCGGGGGATTCTGGATGCATCGGTCAATACCCCCGCGGGGGCTCTCCGTTTCCTGGGCGTGCACCTGAAGTCCAAACGCGAGGTGGAGGAGGGGGATCAGGAGGAGATGCGCCGCAGCGAAGGCCATTTGCTGCGCCGGGAGCTCGACCGGATCCTGCAGGAGGATCCGCAGGCGCGGCTGGTCGTGTATGGAGACTTCAACGACACCCGCCAGAGCTCCACCATTAAAACGGTGCACGGATCCGGGAAGGGTTCCCGCTTGAAGATGGTGGCGCTGAAAGATTCGCGCGGCCACTACTGGACGCATCACTGGAGCTCCGAGGACGTCTATTCCCGCATCGACTACGTCTTCGTCTCCCCGGCCCTCGGGCGTGCCGTTGCTTGGGACCAGTGCAAGATCCTCGATAACGGAGCAGTGGCAGTGGCCAGCGATCACCGGCCGCTTCTGGTTGTCCTGAAGTGACGGGCGAGCTCTGCCCGGCGAACCGGCTGCTACCTTGAAAGCTCGATGATCCGGGCGCTCAGCGGCGGAAGCGGGGGCAAGGGGAGCCCCGCTTCCGGCAGCGATGCTGCGTCCGCCCCGGCCGCCCAAGGCTCCGCCAGCCGTTCCTCGAAACGGAGCGCGTCCCCGGCTCCGATTCCCAGCCAGCCGAGGGCATGCTCCGGCAGCCGCAGCCTCGCGTCCGCGATGTCCGCGGAGCCGTGGAAATTCGCGATCACCAGGAAAGCCTGCCGGGATCCGGAATCGTACCGGAGATACGCGTAGAGCCAGTGGCCGCTGGTCCTCTCCCCGTCCAGACGGCCGTAGGCAGGGTTGTCCTTATTCGCGTGGTTCAGGCCGTAGAATTCCCCGCGGGTGAAGGCCGGTTCCCGGGTGAGCTGGATCAGCCGTCCGTACCATTCGCGGAGTTCACGCTGCTCGGGCGAGAGCAAGCCGCCGTCGAATTTGCCGCCGTTGACCCATTTCACCAATTCCGGCATCGACCAGTAGTCGAAGATCGTCGTCCGTGCGTCGTCGCCGCTGAAGCCCTCTTCACCTGCGGCGGGTTCGCCCACCTCCTGGCCGGAGTAGATCATCAGCGGCCCGCGCCCCATGCCGAAAAGCACGGCGGTCACGGGTCTTCCCACGTGCATTCCCATTCCGGCCCAAGTCTTCGGGCTGGCGAGCCGGACTTCATCGTGGTTCTCGGCGTAGCGCAGGGAGCGATGGAAGCGCCCGCCGGTGAAGGTCAGCGCATCCAGGTCGTTCGCCCATTTGCCGGCGTCGTAGAGGTCCTCCAGCGCGTCGTACACCGGATCGTCGTACACCGCGTCGAAGCCCGCCTCCAAGAGCGCATCGAGAACGTGGCGGTCCGTCAGCTTCGCCGGATCGTTATCGTAGGCCTCGGCGGAAAAGAAGACGCGGGGATCGCGTCCGCGGGCGCGTTTGATCGACCAGTGCCAGAATTCCATGGGAATCATGTGGGCCATGTCCACGCGGAATCCATCCACCCCCATGTCCTGCCACCATTGCAGGACGGCATCCATCGTCCGCCAGGTCTTCGGTACTTCATCGATGGCGGCATCGCAGCCGGGGAGATGGGTGGTATCGCGGCCGGTGGTGAAATCGTGGCCGTAGTTCAGCTTCACGGTTTCGTACCAATCCTGGATCGACGGCGACCAGGAAACGACGTTGTTCCCGCTCACGCGTCCCCATTCGCCTTCGGGGGCGAGCAGGCCGCTGCAGCCGGGCTGCCCCGCCGTGGGCAGCTTGATAGGTGGACCGCCGCCGGGATCGGTAGGACGGAGATAGTAGAAGTGGTTGTCGCGGGAGAAGAAGACGGAGCGATCGTCGCCCTCGCCGAAAGACAGCTCCGGCCTCACGTCCGAGTGATAGGAGCGGGCGACGTGGTTCGGGACGAAGTCGATGATGACCTTCAAGCCGTGCCCGTGGCAGCGGTCGAGCAGCTCCTTGAACTCGTCCAGCCGCTTCGCCGGATCCAGCGCGTAGTCCGGGCAAACGTCGAAGCAGTCCTTGATGGCGTAAGGGCTACCCGCGATGCCTTTCAGGATATCCGGGACGTCGGCGGGGCGATCCGGATAGGCGGTGCCGCTGGCTTGCTCCAGCACGCCGGTCAGCCACAGATGGGTGAATCCCATCGCCTTGAGCGAAGCGAGGGCGGCGTCGCCGATATCGGCGAATTTCCCGCAGCCGTTTTCCGCCAGCGTGCCGTGTGTCTTCCGCGTTTCGACGGCGTTGCCGAAGAGGCGCGGCAAAAGCTGGTAGATCACGGGACGCTCCGGCACGCTCATCGCCGGAATCAACCAGAGGCTGGTGATTCCGCAAATGCCAAAGCGCCGGCGCTATCAGGGCTTCTCGACCGAGGCGAGGGACTTGCGATCTTCCGGGATGACTTTCAGGGCCAGCGGGCCGAGCCGGGCTTCTGTTCCGGGGACCACGATCACCAGGCGGCGGATGTCCGGATCGGGTTTCCAGACGGCACTGTAGAGAGGCGTCTTGGGGTTGCCCGGGGCAGCGAACCAGACGGGTGCCGCCTTGTTGCCCTCCGGCTTCACATCGACCGGCTGCCACCCGGCCGGGAGCTGCTTGCGCTGGGCACCGAAGCCCATTTGCATCGCTTTCCCCGTCGCGTTCAATACGCGGAAACTACCCCAGGGGAAAGAGGTGCTGTCGTCCTCGATGGCGAAGCCGCGCAGCCCCGTCGGTGCCTTGGAGTCCGGCAAGAGCAGGATCAGGGGCTTCGACATATTACCCCCGATTTTCACCTGGAGCTCGAGGGCCTTCCCCTCGGGAGACTTCTTGTCCAGGGAGCGGACGCTGACGATTCCTTCCGCGGCGGTGGTTTTGATCGCTTCAGTCCGCTGCAGAGGGTGCAGGTTCTTGATCTCCGTCTGCTTCTCTCCGTCGGCGACGGCTACCTGCCGTGCCGCGATGTCCTGATCCCATGCGAGGAAACGGACGTCCACCGCGAGCAGCGAGGGAGAAGAGGCGAGGAAAAGGGCGCAAAAGCAGGATACGATGGGCTTCATGAGAAGAGGATCTGGGAACATCAGGAATCGAACTCCTGATTGGAGATTTCGCGGAACGACACGATCTCGAAACGGCGGCCGAAGCGAGCGTTGGTCGGCGTGAGATCTTCCGGGAGTTCCGTGGCGTTGTCGCTTGGATCGGCGTCGATCCAGTCCGGGACGCGCTGCACCACGGCCTCGCACCAGGAGCGGGCGAGCACCTTGCCGTCGTCGTCTTTCGCCTCTCCGTAGGCGCGGACGGTGAAGGTATCCGAACGGACGGTAACATAGGGACCGAGGGCGTTGAGCAGGTCGGCCTGGGTCAGCCAGCCCGGAGTGCCGGTCCCGGTAAAGGGCTCCGGCAGATTGACGCGATAGGGGTAACCTACATTGCTAAAGGAGGCGACCTTCGAGCCCGCGTTGATACCCGCCCGGTCGATCGCGGCTTGCAAAGCGCCCTTCAAACCGAATTCGGTATTCTCCATCCGCCGGTTTACGAACTCTCCCATCGATTGGAAGGGGCCGCGGCTTTTGACCTCCTTCACGATCTCTTCGGAGAGCGACTCGATCTGGGCATCGGTCAACTCTCGGAAGCCGTTCCAGAGATCTTGCGGCTCGCCGAAAGGACGGCGCTGGCGGGGAACCGGCGTGGCGTTGCCTGCATTGTGGGACTTGCTGCTGCCGCTCTCGGATTCCACGTCGAAGCTCGCGCCGCGCAAGCTGGCGAGCATCGCCTTCCACGCGGCGGGATTCACCGAGTTCACGTTAAACGCGCCATCCACCAGGATGTGCGCTGCCGCGTAACGGCAGCCCGCGGGGGAGGACAGCAGCTCGACGAGTTCGGTCTCGCTCTTGTCCCCGCGGTACAGCAGGTGGCGCGGGTTGCGCAGCGGGTAGCCCTGCGGATCCTCCACCCAGTTCCCGATCACGTCTTTCACCTTGGCAGACACCTGGACTTGGGAGGAGTCATAAGCGGCTGCCGAGCCCGTCCCGGCAGAAAGGGTCGTGCGGGGAGCGATGGAGGAAAAGAAGTAGCTATCCCACACCGCGGCATTCAGGAGATACGACTGATCGTAGAGGCCCAAACCCGAAGGGGAGATCCTATCGCCGGCCGGCGAATTGGGGAGTTTCCTGGCGGTCGTGGTACGGGCGATCCATGGGGAGGCCCAGGAATTGCCGAACTGGGCACCGGGGCCGAAGGCGGAATCCGAAAGATCCCCGTGCTGGAAACCGGCGAGGGAAAATAGGGGGTCCTGGGGTACCTCGAAAAAGGAAAGATAGTCCCGGCCGGTGCTCGGGGCGTTGCTCAGGCCGTAAAAGGAGCGGCGTCCGTCCCCCGTGACCTGAAAAGCCTCGCTCATATAGTCGCGAACCTCACGCATGGTGGATTCGTAATGCGGGCCCGCCGCGAACTGGCCCTGCCCGGCACCGGAGATCATGGCATTGATGTAGCGTTGCCGGGGATTGACGGTGTAAACCAGATCCGCCATCTGATTGTTCTGCCCTGCGGTGCGGTGGAAGGTTTCCAACATCGCGATGACCTGCACCTTGCACATGAGGTCGGAGCCGTTGAGCACCGGCGGTTTCACGGCCTTCTGATTGCCCAATTTGCCGCTGTAAACCTGCACCTCGGCGACCGTTTCTCCCTTGGGCCGCCCTTTTAGCCGTCCGGCGTCCTCCATCGTCACGAAATAGTGGTAGCTGTTGAGGTGGAACTCGAGGGTCGGCTTCACCGAGTCGGTGTTCTGAATGATACGGTTCATGCCCGGAGGATGCATGGACTGGTTCAGGGGGACCCTGATACCGCCGCCGAGATCCATGTCGCTGGCGGATTCCACCGGCTTGAGGAAGATTCTGGTGCGTGCGGTTGGCGGTGCCGTGCGATTATAAGGAATCAGTGCCGGGCTCTTCGGTACGAATACCCGCACCTCGCCGGGCCTCAGGTGAATCGGGTTCCTGATATTGCTGGTGCCGTCTCCCGTCAGGTAGCACATGAAGTAAGGCTCCTCCTGGCGACCTGCCTTTTTGTTCTTATAGTCGGCCCCCAGGTTATGGGAGAGGTACCAGGTGCCTGCGGAGCTCCCGTTGATCTCGAACGAGGAGATCAGCGGAAGATCCATCCAAGGATAGATGGCGAAACCTTCCGCTTCGATCGCGACATTGTAAGGATTCCAGAGCGTCACGACGGGCGTAAACACCACGTTCATGATGCCGCCTTCCACCTTCAGTCCTACGAAGAAGAGCACGCGGTCCAGCACGGGCGACACCGAGGTTTCGCTGCCGCGGGTCACGTTGCTGCCCGGCCAGTAGTCGCTGGCCTGGGGGCGGAAAAAGGCCGTGGCCATACCGTTCGAACGGTAGAGATGCTTGTAGAGATTGTAGTGCGAACGCAGGGAATTGAAGGTCGCCGGGGAGCCCGTCTCGAAGAGGTGGGTGTGCTGCACTTCGCCGTAGTTGACCGGGAGGGTCACCGGTCTGCCGTCGGTGATCGGCTGGAAGAGTGGAACCTCGCCGCCAGGGCTTGTGCCGCCGCCGAAGGGGTTGCTGACTTCACCCCAGCGGGATGCCTTGAAATCGTTATCGCTCAATTCAAAGGCGAGGGAGAAGTCGGTCTTCAGCCCGCCTTTCACCACATCCGACAGCACGCCTTTCGCATGTGCCGTGTGCTCGCGGCCCAGTAGGGCGGCGTTCTGCCGGTCCATGCCGAATTCCGTATCAAGCACCGCTTGGCGCATGCCGAGAACCCGGCCGCTGCGGCGGCTCCACTCCGATTCCGGCTGGGTGGCGATGTTCGACAGGGAGAGGTTGGGTCCGGCGGGTGCGTGAATCGCGTCGTTGGTGGCGTAGCGGGGGACGTCCGTGCCGACGTTGATTTTCGCCTTGGTGGCCTCCTGGGTCACGGCCCAGGCCATGCTTCCCGCCATGCCGTCCACCTTATCCACGGGGATAGCGCGCGCCCGCATCTCGAAACCATCCGACTTCTCGGAGAAGAGCAGGGGGGAATCCTGTGGAACCGGGGCCTTCGCGTAATCCCGGGATTCCAAGTCCTTCGGATTCGGATTGGAAGTGAGCCAAGTGCGGAAACGCTCCGTCTTCCAGCTATTATAGGAAGGAGCCTTGTCCAGCGGATTGGCGGTCTGCGTCCCCGCCGCGGAATCCCACACGCCGGCCAGATAGGGCTGCCCCGCCCCGTCCATGATCGCGGCGTCCGCAGTCACACGGCGGTCGTCGCCCAACTCGCTCTGGAGTTGTCCGATCGCGAGCGACAGCGCCACGCGGGCGTTCGCCTGCGCCACGCGGCGGGCTTCGCCGGCTGTGGTCCCCCGGAGGGCGATGTTGCTGAGAGAGAGCAAACCGATCGCCAGCACCGAGAGCATGGCCATCAGCAGGAGCGCGACGACGAGGGCAAATCCCCGTTGGGATGCCGCTTTGGTCGAAATCCAGAAGCGAGACCGGTTCCGGTTCAAGTTGGGGTGTTTCATGGCAAATTCCGTTGAGTCCGCAATACGCAGTATATACGCCAGATGGTAGCCGGAGGTTTATTCGAAGGCGAAAAAATCTGCCTTCCGGTTAAATGAGATTACGCTTTTTGCGTGCTTCTCCCGCCAGCCAGCCACACACATTGCCGCTCCCGGAGCTTTAGCAGGGGAGGAGGCTGGAAATATGTGGCTGCAAATCAGTGTGTCTTGAGCGGGCTCCCGTTTTGGGAGTAGGTTGCCGCCTTGATCGTCAAATTATCGATTGAAACATCGCCTCCTTCAGCGTTTGAAATGGTAAGGGAGTCGATGAGCACGCCCGGCTCGATTGCGAGGCCGTCGAGATAGGTGCCTTTCGAGCTGTCGCCTTCGTACAGTTTCACCTCCCCGCTCGCCGTGTCGTAGGTGAGCGTGAGCTGATGGGGCTCCAAGGCGGAAGTGCGGGTGCCGACGGAATGGGTGCCGTCCCGCTCGTTTTTCAACTGCCAGTGATGGCCCCGGGATTTCCGGGCGACCAAGCTGAAGAGCTGGCCGTTGCCCTTCGCGTTGAAGGTGATCCGTTCCGCGGCGTCCAGATAGGCGGCCTTGTCCCAGATGTTGAGCGGGACGTGTGTCGAGAAGGTGGCCATATAGACCCTGCGGCCCGAGGACGGCGGATCGTCGCGGAACCTCGCCGTCAGCGTGCGCGGGCCTTCGGAGGTATCCAGCCTTCCTTGGCTGACGGTGGAAGGATTGAGCTCCATCTCCACTTTCCACGGGTGGCCGGTATCGGGCTTCTTCCCGTGCAGGCTGGTGCCTTCGCTCTCGTTGAAATCATCCTGGAAGATCACTTCGTCCCACGGAAGCGACTGGACGAAGCCTTCGGCGGCGTTCCGGTGGGTTTTGATGGCCCCGGAGATCTTCCACGTTGCTCCCGATCCCGCGCCGACCCGTTGCCGGGCTTCGCCGGGCGTGCGCTCGATTTCGACGACGCCGGAAGTCACGTGGGTTTCCACCGTGCCGTCTGCCAAAACATGCACGCCGAATTTGGTGCCGATATTGCGGATGATGCCGGCGGGAGTGTGGACCTCGAAGCCCCGGCCACCCGGGGAGATCTGGAGGAAGATCTTGCCCTCCTGCAGCTCGAGCTTGCCTTGGTGGGCGAGCATTTTCACGCGCGCCGGACCTTCCACACAGGCTTCCACATAAGGCCCGATCGCCAGGGAGACGACGCCGCTCTTCACATCCAGCAGTTCGTCTTTCCTGAGGGTGGAGACGGTCTTTGCGGAGCCGTCCACCAGATAGTTGCCATCCACCGAGGCGGTCAGGGTCGCGGCGCTCTGGCTGCCGTTGAAAACGAAGATCGAGCCCAGCGTGAGCATCAGCACGGCGGCGGCGGCCCATGCGGTGCGGATGAAAAGTTTGCGATGCGAGCGCTTCACCACCCAGTGGTCGTCGGCGGTTTTCGCGTGGACGGAGATGTAGTCGGGCACCTCGTACCGCTCGGACAGCATCAGATCCACTCCCAGCAGGTCATAATATTCCGCGCGCACGGCAGGATCTTGCCGCAGCAACTGCTGCACCCGGGCGAAATCCTCCTTGCCGATCTTTCCTTCGATCAGGCGGTTCAGCAGGCGGTTGAGTTCGTGGTCTTCCATTACGATTCGCGGGGAGAAAGTTGCACCCGGATGCAGCGGCGGAGATTCCCGCGGAGTTGGAACAGCCTCGCCTTGAGGGTGCCCACGCTGCGCTGGGTGGCGCGGGCCAGGGTTTCCAGCGAGCCACCCGACCAATAGTGGTGGCGGATCAACTCGTCGTCTTTCGGGGTGAGCTTTTTGAGGCACTCCACGAGTGCCAGCCGGCGCTCCGGCAGTTCGTCGATCACGGCCGGCATTTCGGAAGCGAAGCACTCGATCAGATCGGCGTCGAAATTGACGGTGCGGTCGCGCTTCTTGCGGCGGATGTAGGTCATCACCTCCAGTTGGGCGATGCGGAAGGCCCAGTTCTTGAAGCTGGAGCCGGGGCGGAATTTCTCCCGCTTGCGCCACAGGACCATGTTCACCGCCTGACGGATATCGGAGGCCGCGTGCGGATCCCCGCACAGCGCGCGGATGAAGTAGAACAGATCCCCTTGGCAGCGGGTCAGTTCATGCACGAATTCCTCCAGTTTATCGTCCTTGCGGTCCATCGGGCCCTCTGGTTGGCCAGTCACGTCCGGGATATCCATGGGGTTTAGCGTCGAGCGCGGTTTTCCGTTCGCAAACATGAAATTCCGGCCGCCGCCCCCCGGGAAGCGGCAGGTGACGAAACGGGCGCGAAAGGCCTCAAATCCCTCGAAAGAGGGGACGGGCCGATACGATCGGCGGGAATCCGGACCGCCTCGGGGGCCGTCAAAATCCTCCGCTCAAGACCTCGATCGCCTTCAGGCAGGCGTTGGTCCGGGTCTCCACGCCTGTTTTCTCGAAAACGTCCAGTACGTGCTTCTTCACGGTGGCCTCGCTGATGCCGAGGATCACGGCGATTTCCCCGTTGGTCTTTCCCTGCGCGATCCAGAGGAGCGTCTCCGCGACCCGCGGGGTGAGGCCGAAGGCGCGTTCCAGCGGGGCAGGGGAGGAAAAGTCGGGATCGAAACCGGCCACCGCGGTCTGGCGGGCGCGCTCCATCCGCGAACGGATGGCGGCCAGCAGGTCGGCCTTTGCCACCGGCTTGGTGAGATAGTCGTCGGCACCGAGGTTCATCCCCGCGCGGATGTCGGGCTTTTCGCCCTTCGCGGTCAGGAAAATGAACGGGGTGGCCTCCGTGGAGGTCTCCGCCCTCAACTCCCGGAGCACGCCGTAGCCATCCAGCTCCGGCATCATGACATCGCACAAGATCAGGTCGGGCGATTGGGCGCGTGCCATCGAGATCCCCTCCCGCCCGTTCTCGGCGGTCAGCGCGTGGAATTCCTCCAGGCGCAGGATGGTGGCGAGATTCCGGCGCATCTCCGGCTCGTCTTCGATGATGAGAATGGTCTTCATGGGATCAAGGGAATGGTGACGAGGACGGTGGTGCCGGCATCCTGCCGGCTGCGCACCTCGATGGTACCGCCGTGGAGTTCGACGCTTTGTTTCACGATGACGAGTCCGAGGCCCGTGCCCGGCCGCTGGCCGACATTGGAGCCGCGCTGGAAGGCATCGAAGAGGGTTGTCAGGTCGTCGGCGGGGATGCCGATGCCCTGGTCCTCGATTTCGAAGCGGATCGCGCCGGAAAGATCCGTGGCGCGGAAAGCGACGGGCTGGCCGGCTTCCGAATACTTCACGGCATTACTGAGGAGATTGAGCAGGATGTGCCGCAGCAGGCGTTCGTCGGCCTCCGCTTCGGCAGGCAGGCTTGCGGTGAAGAACTTGATCGGGCAGCGGGCGGAGGTGGTGGAACTCACCTCGTCCACCAGGCGGCGGCAGAGCGCGGCGAGGTCCAGCGGGCGGGGCAGGAATTTCATCCGGCCGGCCTCCAGACGGCCTAGCAGCAGTACGTCCTCCATCAGCCCGGCCATGCGGCGGGAGTTCTTGATGATCGATTGGAGCTGCTCGCCGCGCTCTCCCGGATCGAGCCGGTCGAGGTAGTCGTCCAGGATTTCGGCGGAGGATTGGATGATCCCGAGGGGCGTGCGGAACTCGTGGGAGACCATCGAGACGAAGTTGCTCTTCAGCTGGTTAAGCTCGCGCTCGCGTTCCAAGGCGCGCTTCAGCTCGGTTTCGGCACGCTTGCGCTCTGAGATGTCGGTGACAACCGCCTGCAAGAGGTTGTTTTTCGCGTCCGGGATCCGGGTGAGGACCACCTCCATCAGTACGTCGTGGCCGTCCACATGGCGCTGGCTCCACTCGAAGCGGGTGGAGCCCTTGTCGAGGCAGTCCTGGATGTGGCGGCGGGCAGCGGTGCTGGAGGGCTCGCCATCCGGTTGGTACTCGGTGGCGAAATCGGAAGGGTGCTTCCCTACCAGGTCTTCCCGAGGCCTGCCGAAAATGCGTGCCGCGGCCGGATTCACCTCGGAGAAAAACTCGTTTTCCTGCAACATCACTCCCTGGCTGGAGCTCTCGAAGAGGGTGCGGAATTTGCGTTCGGACTCGCGGAGGGCGCGTTCGGCACGGGTGCGGTCGGTGGTGTCCACGGCGATGCCCCAGAGCTGCTCCTCCCCATCGGTGCTGCTGAAGAGCATCCCGCTCAGGACGATGGGGACGAGGTGGCCGTCGCGATGGATGTATTCCTTCTCAAAGGGGCCGAAGGTGCCGTTCCTTTTCACGGTCTCCAGGATCTCGAGCTCCTGGGCCTCGTATTTGCGCGGGGTGACATCCCAGTAGCTCAAGGTCAGGGTCTCTTCCACCGTGCGGCCGATCATCCGGGCGAAGGAGTCATTCACCTGGAGAAACTGGCCCTCCCAGCTCACGCGTGCCATGCCCAGCGGCGAGAACTCGAAGAGGGCCTTGAACTTCTCCTCCGACTCGCGGAGCGCCCGCTCGGCGCGTTTCCTCAGGCTGATATCCTGCGCGATCCCCCAGATCTGGACCTCTCCGGTGGAAGAAATCACGCGCATCCCGTGGAGCATTACCGGAAGAGGAGTGCCGTCCTTCCGCACGTAGTCCTTTTCAAACGGGCCGAAGCGCCCCGCGCCCTGGAGCTTGTCGAAGAAGGACCGCTGCCCGGCGAAATGCTTTACCCGGTTGATGTCCCAGTAGTTCATCGAGTTCAGCTCGTCCGTCGTGTAGCCGAGCATTTCCGCGAAGGCGGTGTTGGTCTGCTGGAAGTTGCCGTGCTCGTCCACCAGGCCGATGCCGAGGGGGGAGAATTCGAAGAGGCGCTTGAAGCGCTCCTCGGACGCGCGGAGTTCCGCGGTCCGTTCGGAGATGCGCTGCTCGAGGGATTGATTGAGCTGCCGGATCTCGGACTCCGCCTCGATCACGGCGGTATGGTCGTGGTGCACGCAGACGACTTCCAGCACCCGGTTGTGGCGGTCGAGAATGGGGAACATCGTGGATCCGATCCACCGCTCTCCCAGCGCCGGTTGCTCGGGCCCGGCTTTGAGCTGGAAGGGGATCGGATTGATGGTGGTGACGTTCCCGGCGAAGGCGTGCTCCACCAGCGGAAGCACGCCGGCCTCCGCGAGCTGTTCGTCGCGGAGGATGTTATGGTCGCGCAGATCGTCCAGTTTCAGGTGGAAGAGCTCCTGGTAGGCCCGGTTGATCTGGAGCGTGGAGCCGTCCGGCGCGAAGACCTGCATGCTGATCGGGCTCTGCTCGAAGGCGCGGCTCCAGCGGCTCTCGGAAAGGCGCAGCTCGGCTTCGAGGCGTTTCCTCTCGCCCATGTCGCGGGAGGCCAGGAGGATCAAAGTCCGCTCCTCCCCGGGCAAGGCGGTGGCGACGACGTCATGGATGGCCGTTTCTCCGCGGCTAGTCAGCACCTGCCACTCGTAGCGGTGGCTGCCCTCTTCCAGCGCGAGGCGGACGGCCTCCCGGAGCGCGATATCGGAAAGATTCCCTCCCGGCTGGTCTTCCGTCGCGTAGTCCACCGGCGAGCGTCCCAGCAGCTCCTCCTTCGACACGGCGCCTAACGCCAGCACGGCCGCCTGATTGCAATCGACGACGGTGGTGGTGATGGGGTCGATCAGCGCCATCGCCTCGGCGGATCGGTCGAAGCACAGGCGGAACCACTCCGCCTTGCGCGGCGGAGCGGCAGGGGACGCGCCCGTGTCGTTTTGCATGCCCGCTGTATGGGAGAATTCCCGAGGTTTGGGAAGGGGCGGCTCTTACTCCTTTGGTTCCATTTACCGGTTAGGGGCGGATGGGCAGGCTCCGGCCGCTGTCTCCCTTGGGCAGTTCACCCGCATCACTATGAAACGACCTGTCTTGCTGCTGCTTCTGCTCGCCCTGGGGATGTTCCGCGCCGTCGCCGCGGATCTGAAAGTCGATCGAATGAATTTCGACGTCCAAGGGCGCTTCACCATCGAGGTTCCGGTGCCCGCCGGGTCTCGCCATGCCTTGCTGGAAGTCTTCGATCCCGGCCCCGCCGCGACCTGGCGGACGCTGGTCTCCGGTCCCATCGACGGACGGCAGGCGCGGGTGATCTTCCGTCTGCCTGCGGGCTACGGCCCGCGCGCGCTCGTGAGGGCGAGGACCGGAACGGGGACGACGGTCCCGCCCGCGGAATTGAACGATCCCGCCCTTTACACGGTCCTCTACGAGAGTCCCATCGGGGAGCAGGCGAAGATCGGCTTCCTGGGCAATGCCGCGGCGAAGATGCGCGAGTGGCGCAGCCTGCCCCGGCCCCAATCGCAGGCGCAATTGATCGCATGGGCGGAGGCGAACCCGCTCGTCGAGGACGCCACGGTCTCGATGCCCGCGGACAACGTCTCGATCCGCTTCACGGACGGGGATTTCTGCGTGCTGCTGAACAAGCCGCGCGGCCTCGTGACGTCGCGCGACGACCCGCAGGGCCGCCCGCC
>CAMPGU010000024.1 GCA_946885645.1 uncultured Haloferula sp. | reverse complement strand
CAACGATCTCTCCCGGTGGCTGCCCGCTGAGGCGCTCCGTGTCGAGCACGAGATCCGCTTGCTGGGGTTCCTCGAAGGAGCTGTCACGGCCGGTGAAATGGGCAACCTGGCCTTTGGCAGCCTTAGCGTAGAGGCCTTTCACATCCCGGGCCTCGCAGGCGGCAAAGCTCGCCTTCACGTGGATCTCCGCGAAATCGTTGCCGATGATACCGCGCGCCAGATCGCGATGGATGCCGCGCGGGGTGATGAGCGAGCAGAGGACGATCACTCCGTTTTGGGCGAGGATCTTGGCGAGTTCCGCGGTGCGACGGATGTTCTCCAAACGGTCGTCATCGCTGAAGCCGAGGTTCGCGTTCAGCCCGGTCCGCAAATTGTCGCCGTCCAGACGGATGGCAAAACGGCCTTGCTGGTGAAGCACCCGCTCCACCCCCGCGGCAATGGTGGACTTCCCGGAGCCGGAAAGGCCGCAGAACCAAAGTACGATGCCGCCTTGGCCGAGGAGGTTCTCCTTCTCCTGGCGGGGGAGCATCACGTGCGGGTGAATGTCCGACATGGTTTTGGAAATCTAGCAGGGAATTACTTCCGGTCAGCGACAATCAATCGTTTTTCGTTGCCCCCTTCAGGCCCGTCCGCTCATCCGGTCACGCAGGCTGTACCAGATGAAAAGCGAATTGTACCTGAAGTAACGGTTGAAAAGCCGCCGAGGCTCCATGGCGAAGCGATAAATCCACTCAAGCCCCATTTTCTGGAGCAGGGGCGGAGCTTGTGAAATCTCGCCCGCGTGAAAGGCGAAAGCAGCCCCGATCCCGAAATAAACACCCGGTGGGAGCCGGTCCTTGTGACGGGCGATCCACTGCTCCTGTTTCGGGCAGCCAAGGCCCACCCATATCAAATTGGCCCCCGAGTCGCGGATCTTGCCGCAAATGCGCTCGAACTCATCCTCCGGCCATTCTCCGAAAGGAGGGGAATGCATTCCTCCCAGAACTACGTCCGGGAAACGCCTGCCCAGCACCGACTCCAGCTTGGTCAGGGTCGATTCTTTTCCGCCGAGGAGAAAGTGGCGGAACTCCGGTCGCCCGCCCGTTGCCTTCAGCGTCTCCAGCATCAGGGTGGGGCCGTAAACGCGGTCCTTCAGGCGATCCTCCGGCGGCAGGGTCGCGTTGATCGACCAGACGAGCGGCATCCCGTCCGGCACGATAAAATCGAATTTTGCCATGGCCTCCGCAAAAGAGGCATCCGAGCGAGCCAAGGCCGCGACATGGGTATTCGCGGCTTCCACGGCGCAGGCTCCTTCCCCGCGGCCCGCTTTGTCCAAAATCCACTCCACCGCACCGGCGTAGTCGGTGCATGCCAAAGGAAGGCCTATAACGGAACAGGTGCGCATGGGCTTATCGGGATAGGTAATCCCCTCGCATTTGCCGCAAGCCCATCTTCCTCAAATTCACTCCTTCGTCACGGAAACCTGATGGCCGTGTGCCTTTAAGAGCGCATGCTGCTTCGCCGTGTCCAGATCGGCCGCCACCATTTCGGCGCACATCTCTTCCACCGTGATCTGCGGCACCCAGCCCAGCTTCACTTTCGCCTTCGTAGGATCGCCCAGAAGCGTCTCCACCTCCGCCGGCCGGAAATAGCGCGGATCGACACGGACAATAACGTCGCCCGCCTGAACCCCGGGAGCCTTCGCAGCCGCAACCGCCGTCACCGTGGCGATCTCGTCCACTCCCTCTCCGCTGAATGAAAGCTCGATACCCGCCTCGCGCGCGGACATCCGCACGAACTCCCGCACGGAAATCTGTTTGCCCGTCGCGATGACGAAATCCTCCGGCTGCTCTTGCTGGAGCATCATCCACTGCATGCGCACGTAATCCTTCGCGTGGCCCCAGTCGCGGAGGGAGTCCATATTTCCCAGGAACAGGCACTTCTCGAGTCCTTGGGAAATGTTCGCGATCCCGCGGGTGATCTTGCGGGTCACGAAGGTCTCGCCGCGGCGCGGGGACTCGTGGTTGAAGAGAATGCCGTTGCACGCATAGACGCCGTAGGCCTCTCGGTAGTTCACCGTGATCCAGTAGGCATACATCTTCGCCACCGCGTAGGGCGAGCGGGGATGAAAGGGCGTTGTCTCCGTCTGTGGGATCTCCTGCACCAGCCCGTAAAGCTCGGAGGTGGATGCCTGGTAAAAGCGCGTCTTCTTCTCCAGCCCGAGGAAGCGGATCGCCTCCAACAGCCGCAACGCGCCGATGGCGTCCACGTCCGCCGTGTATTCCGGGGATTCAAAGGAGACCGCCACGTGCGACTGCGCGCCCAGGTTATACACCTCGTCCGGCTGCACCTCGCTGAGAATCCGGGTCAGGTTCGACGAATCGGTGAGATCGCCGTAGTGCAGGTGGAACCGCGAGTTTTCCACATGCGGATCCTCGTAGAGGTGGTCCACCCGCTGGGTGTTGAACATCGACGCACGGCGCTTGATGCCGTGGACTTCGTATCCTTTTTCAAGGAGGAACTCCGCGAGGTAGGAGCCGTCCTGGCCGGTGATGCCGGTAATGAGCGCACGTTTCATGGAGGAATTTCTAGTTAGAGTCTGGCTTCGCCTGATTCCAGTTTCGAGAGGAAGTCGCGGTAAGCGGCGGCGAGCCCGTCGCGGAATTCAATCGCCGCTTCCCAACCGGTGGCCTTGATCCGGGCCACGTCCATCAGCTTGCGCGGCGTGCCGTCAGGCTTCGAGGGATCGGTTAGGATCTCGCCGGTGTAGCCGACCGTCTCTGCGACCAGCTTTGCGAGATCGAGGATGGCGATGTCCTCCCCCACCCCGACGTTCACCCAATCCGGAGGATTCTCCAGACCGAGCAGATGAAAGCAGGCGGCCGCGAGGTCGTCCACATGGAGGAATTCGCGGCGAGGAGTTCCCGTTCCCCAGATGGTCACGCCCGGAGCCCCCGAGCTCTTCGCTTCGTGGAAGCGACGGATCAGCGCGGGGATCACGTGGGAGTTCTCGGGGTGGTAGTTGTCGCCGGGTCCGTAGAGGTTCGTCGGCATCGCGGAGTGATACAGCAGGCCATGCTGCGCGCGGTAGTGCTGGCACAACTTGAGACCCGCGATCTTGGCGATGGCGTAGGCTTCGTTCGTCGTCTCCAGCGGGCTCGTCAGCAGGCAGTCTTCCGGCATCGGCTGCGGCGCCAGCTTGGGGTAGATGCAGGAGGAACCGAGGAAAAGCACGCGCGGCACTCCGGCGCGGCGGCTCCCTTCCACGAGATTCGACGCGATGGCGAGATTCTCGTAGATGAAATCCGCCGGGTAGGTGGCGTTGGCGTGGATACCTCCCACCTTGGCCGCCGCTACCACGACGATCCCCGGCTTTTCCGTGGCGAGGAAATCGAAAACCGCCCGCTGGTCGAGCAAGTCCAGCCTGTCGCGCCCCGCCGTGAGCAGATCGTATCCGCCGAGCCGCTCCGCCTCGCGAACAAGGGCGGAGCCGACCATCCCGCGGTGCCCGGTGATGAAAATCTTCGACATGTCTGAGAGAGAATTAGTCGGCGAATGAAGCGAGCGCGGCGATGACTTCGTCGAGCTGTTCCTTCACGAGTTCCGCATAGATCGGGATGCTGATGACCTCCGAGGAGAGCAGATCCGAGATCTCGCATCGGGAAAGCGAGTGCGCCGGGAGGCCGGCGAAACACTCCTGGCGGTGCATCGGCACCGGGTAGTAGATCTCGCAGCCGATGCCCTTCGCGGTCAGATGCTCCTTGAGTGCGTCACGCCGGCCTTCGCGCGGCACCCGCAGGGTGAATTGGTTCCACACGTG
Organism: uncultured Haloferula sp.; assembly: GCA_946885645.1. The sequence continues at coordinate 20,199 of CAMPGU010000024.1, read as the reverse complement.
CCCGTTGTGGCTGTATCCCACCGGGAGAATGAATCGGGCATCTCCGGCAGAAGCCCCGGCGGAGCGGCCTTCCGGGCAGCAGCAGGCCGCCTCCCTCGCTTGGACCGCTCCCGGCAGCTGCGACAGGGTATCCTGATAATGGCGGGCATTCCGCTCGCGGCCGGCAGCATAGTCCCCGATGTGCGGGAGCTTCACGCGGAGCAGCGCGCACTGGAGTGCGTCCATCCGGAAATTCCCCCCCACCACCGGGTGGTAGTACTTCGGGTGCATGCCGTGATTGCGCAGGCGCAGCAGCTTTTCCGCGAGGCCGTCGTCCTGGGTCGTTACCAATCCACCGTCCCCGAAGCCGCCGAGATTTTTCGAAGGGAAGAAGCTGAAGGAACCGATATCCCCGACGGTACCGCAGCCCCTGCCCTTGTAGGTGGCGCCGAAGGATTGCGCGACATCCTCGATCACCTGCAGCCCGTGCTCCTTGGCGAAGGCTTGGACGGAATCGAGATCCGCCGATTGCCCGTAGAGGTGCACCGGAATGATCGCCTTCGTCCGCGAGGTCACCTTCTCCTCCGCCGACTTCACATCGATCCCGAAGCAGACCGGGCAGACGTCGCAGAATACCGGCGTCGCCCCGGTCCGGGCGATGCTACCCGCCGTTGCGAAAAAGGTGAACGAAGGGCAAATCACCTCGTCGCCGGGGCCGATGCCGAGAGCCATCAGGGCGATGATCAGGGCGTCGGTGCCGGAGGATATCGAGATCGCATGCCTCGCGCCCAGCGCGTGGGCACATTCCCTTTCGAAGGCCTCCACTTCCTCGCCGAGTATGAAACGGCCGGATCGCAGGACTTTCTCAAAGACGGCCTTCAGCTCGCCTTCCAGCGGAAGGTTCTGCGCGTTGACGTCTAGAAGCGGGACTGACATGGAAGCTTGGAAGTGAGAAATCGGGAAAGGTTGAAGCGCGGGCTGCTCTAGGCCTTCACGACCAGCCCCTCCGGCGTGGCGAGCGAGGCCATCGCGTTCCGGGTGTCGATGATGAGATCGGACCAGGCGGCGAGCTGCGCGAGATCGAAGGCGGAATGATGGGTGGAGATGACGATGCAATCCTGCGCCCGGATCGTCTCCTCGCTCCACTCGACCGACCGGACACCCGCCCAATTCATGTGCTCCCGTGTGGGCCCGACGACCGGCACGTGGGGATCGTAATAGGCGACCTCCGCACCAAGGCGCTTGAAGCCGTCGAGAAGTGCGAAGGTCGGAGACTCGCGCATATCGTCCACGTTCGCCTTGTACGCCAAGCCCATGAGCAATACTTTCGACCCCTTCACCGGCTTCCCGCGCGAGTTCAGGGCTTCCATCGCACGATGGACCACGTAGTCGGGCATCCCACGGTTGATCTCCCCTGCCAGCTCGATGAAACGGGTGTGCACGCCGTACTCGCGCGCCTTCCAGGTCAGGTAGAAGGGATCGATCGGGATGCAATGCCCCCCCAGCCCCGGACCGGGATAGAAGGGCGTGAAACCGAAGGGCTTGGTCGAGGCCGCGCGGATGACCTCCCAGATGTCGATGCCCATGCGGTCGGCGGCGATCTTCAGCTCGTTGACCAAGCCGATGTTCACCGCGCGATAAATGTTTTCGAGCAGCTTCGTCAGTTCCGCCACCTTGCAGGAACTCACCGGCACCACTTGCTCGAAGGCCGCTTCATAAAGTGCCACCCCGGCCTCCAGGCACGCGGCAGTCACCCCGCCCACAACCTTCGGGATGTTCGCGGCGGAAAATTTCGGGTTGCCCGGATCCTCGCGCTCCGGCGAATACACGACGTGAATGTCCTTCCCGACGGTGAAGCCTGCCTTCTCCACGCGGGTGACCACTTCCTCATCCGTGGTTCCCGGATAGGTGGTGCTCTCCAAGCTGAGGACCTGTCCCGCTTTCAGGTGGGGAACCACCGATTCCACCGTATCCACCACATAGCTGAGATCCGGCTCGAAATGCTCATCCAGCGGCGTCGGGACACAAAGGATAACGGCGTCCAGGCCCGCGATGATGGCGAAATCGGTCGTCGCCTCCAGCCTGCCGGAAGCCAGCGCCTCCGCGACCTCGCCGTCGGGGATGTGCTTGATGTAGCTGCGCCCCCCCAGCAAGGCCTCGGGTTTCGCGGTATCGATGTCGATACCCACGGCGCGGAACCCCGCCTTGGCATACGCGAGCAGGAGCGGAAGACCCACGTAGCCCAGGCCGACCACACCGACGGACCCCTGTTTCGACTTCAAGCGATCAATCATGAGTGGAGGAGGAGTAGCGCGAAATCAATCGCCCGGCTTCGGCCAGGGCCATGCCTGTGACTTGATCCATGTTGTAGTAACGGTAGGTGGCGAGGCGCCCGATGAAGCTCACGTTGGCCTCGGCCGCGGCGAGTGCCGCGTAGCGCAGGTAAAGCTCTTTCGCGTCCGGTGCCGGGACGGGATAAAAGGGTTCCGCCCCGGGTGTCCAGCCCGCCGGGTATTCCCGGACGATGGTGGTGGCGTCGATGGCCTGGCCGGTGACGTGCTTGATCTCCACGATGCGGGTCATCGGCACTTCCGCGTCCGGGTAATTGACCTGAACCACGGGCTGCCAGAAACCAGCCTTCCCGGCGATAGGCGCGCGCGCTTTCAGCTCTGCGGCGGTGAAACTCTCGTTCTCGAAGCGGAGGGAGCGGTAGGGCAGCGCCCCGAAGCGATGCCCGAAGTACTCGTCCACCGGTCCGGTGAAGATGAGATGGCGGTGCCGCCAGCGCTGCCGCGCTTCTTTGAAATCGACACCGAGCTGCAACTCGACACCGGGGGAGGCATCGAGCATCCGCTCGAACATGCGGGTATATCCTTCACGCGGTAGCGCCTGGAACTCCTCGCTCAGGTAGCGGTCGTCGCGATTCGTGCGGATCGGGATCCGGCCGCATACGCTCTTGTCGAGTTCCCGCGGGTGACGGTTCCATTGCTTCTGCGTGTATCCCTCGTAGAACTTCCGGTAGAGTTCCCAGCCTACCTGGGAAACGATGATCTCTTCGGAATTTCTAGGCTCCTCCACCGCCTCGCGGTGCTCGGCCAGCCACGCTTCGAATTCCGCGGTCGTGGCCGCGTGGCCGGTCAGTTCTTCGAACGTGTTGAGGTTGACCGGAAAGCTCCAGTATCTGCCGTCCGTGTAGCTCTTGATCCTGTAATCCGCATCTTGCCAGGAAGTGAACCTCGAAAGGTAGTCCACCACCCGCCGGGAATTCGAACGGAAGTAATGGGGACCGTAGGCGTGGACGAGAACTCCGGCTCCATCGATACGGTCGTGGGCATTCCCGCCGAGGTGGCTCCGCTTGTCCACCACCACGCAGCGGAACCCCGCGTTGGACAGCCGCTCCGCCGCGACGAGACCCGAAAAGCCGGCTCCGATGATCAGGAAATCGACGCGGTCCTCGGACGACATCAGGCGGGGATCACTTGCGTGCGGAAATATTCGATGGTCTCGCGGATTCCCGTGTCGAAGGGCACCACCGGTTCCCAGCCCAGGAGCTCCTTCGCACGCGTGATATCCGGACGACGGACTTTCGGATCATCCGGCGGCAACGGCTTGGGGTCGATCCGCAGTTCGATGGCGAAGACCTTCGCGATGGCCTCCGCGAACTGACGCATGCTCATCTCGTGCGGATTCCCGCAGTTCACAGGCAGGTGGTAATCGCTGCGGGCAAGCCGCCAAATGCCGTCCACGAGATCCGAGACGTAGCAGAAGGACCTCGTCTGGCTGCCATCGCCGAAGATGGTCATCGGCTCGCCGCGGAGTGCCTGGCCGATGAAAGCGGGGACGACGCGGCCGTCGTCGAGCCGCATCCGCGGGCCGTAGGTATTGAAGATGCGCACGATCTTCGTATCCAGCCCGTGGGCGCGGTGGTAGGCCATGGTCGCCGCCTCGGCGTAGCGCTTGGCCTCGTCGTAGCAGGAGCGGACGCCGATCGAGTTCACGTTGCCCCAGTATTCCTCCCGTTGCGGATGGATCTCGGGATCGCCATAGACCTCGGAGGTGGAGGCCACCAGATAGGTGGCCTTTTTCCTCAGCGCCAGATCGAGGGCGTTGTGGGAGGCGTAGGAACCCGCCTTCAGCGTCTCCACCGGGATCTGGACGTAATCGATGGGACTCGCCGGCGAGGCCATATGAAAAACGAAATCCACCGGTCCGGCCACATCGAAAGGCTCGGAAACGTCGTGCCGGATGAATTCAAAGCCGGAGTTTTGCCCGAGGTGCTCGATGTTCCGGGTGTGGCCGGTCACGAAGTTGTCGAGGGCGACAACGCGCAGGCCGTCGGCAAGCAAGCGGTCGATCAGGTGGGAGGGGACGAATCCCGCACCGCCTGTCACGACGGCGGTTTTGCCTTTCAAATCTTGGAGCGGCTTCATGAGGTCTTTCAGGGGGAGGAGGAGAATGGGCAAGCTGCCGCCCTTGGTCGATTGTCCCTGCGCGGGGCAAAACCGGGATCGTACTTCGGTGATGGTCTTTCAGGCGGCTTCATCCGGAGCGCCTCGGGCGGGGTGATGGATCGACAAATCCGGCGGTTGTTCAATCTAAAATGAACAATTCGTGGTCCATGATCGTTTCAGGGGAGGGGTTTGCGCGGGAGCAGCAGCGAGAACAGGTCCACCTCCACAACTTGCTCCCGACCAAGAAATTCCAGCAGGACTTTGACCCGCTCCCGGGCGGGCAGCACCTCCACCACGGTTGCGCGCACGCCGCCGAGCGGTCCGTGAGCCAACTCCACTTCCTCCCCCTCGGCGAGGCGGGGGCCGACTGTCAGCACTTCTTCCGCTCCTTGGCGGGCGACCTCCTGCCGCAGGACTTCCACGAAATCGTCAGGGACGGCAGGCACCTTGTCCCCGAAGCGGACGAGCCCGCGGACTCCTTGGCTGTACATGACCGCCCGCTCCCCCGTCTCGAGCGCGAAGCGGGCGAGCACATAGCCGGGAAAGAGAGCCTCCACCCACCACACCTTCCCGCGACGGGTGGCCTTCCGGTACCGCAGCATCGGGCAAAAAACTTCCACCTCCTCCAGTTCCCGCAGATGAGCCGCGGCGATGGCCTCCCGCTTGGTCTGCGTCTTCAGGCAGTACCATGACCTTTCGCTGGGAGGGAAGTCGCTCATTGGCCGAGAACTTTCTGAAGGAGGGGCAACACGACCCGGCCGCGGCCGATCCAATGCTGGAGCTGTTTCACGCGGGCATCGTAGAACTCCCGCCGTTCCCGGTCCGGCTCTTCCGAGGCGCTTGCCAGCAAGCTGCCGACCTTCGACTGGCCGCTCTCAAGATGGGGTCTCACCTGCTCCCTGATGAAGCCGCCGACCAGACGTTTCAGATCCAGATCCGCGAGGAAATGACCGCGCCGGGAATTCTCCACGGCAACCTCCCGCACCGCCCCGAGATCGCGGAGCGCGCGCAATCCTTGGCTGGCGGAGCCTTTGCTGATGCGCAGCATGTTGACGATGTCATCCAGCGCCAGCGGCTCCTGCGTGATGAAAAGCAACCCGTAGATCTCACCCAAGGAGGGTGGCAGGCCCAACACCTTCACGCCGTCCACGAAAAACTGAATCACCTGCGTCTCAATGACGCCCAGCGACGAGAGGTCTCGACAGTCTTCCTCTTGGGGGACCCGTGGCACGCCCCCTTATATCTCGGACATCGGAAATGTTCAATCCAAAATGAACTAACTCGCCAGCTCAGCTCACCAGCCCGCGGTCCGTCAAATGTTGCAACCAACGCTCGAAATCCAGCTCCGGATACTCCGCAGCCGCCATGGCTGCCAATTCATCCCGCGTACGGGAGCCGTCCATGGCGCAAAGCAGGCGCTCGTGCCCCGCCGGGAAGCGGCAAGTCGCATGCCTCGCATCCACCACCGGCAGGCCGTTCTCCGCGAAGTGCCGGTTCAAGCGGCCGAGCGCCGGCTTCTCCGGCGGTTCCTCGGAAACAGTCAGTGCATCGGAGCGCAGCTCCACGCCGCCCAGCCGTGCCGCTTGGAAGATCCACCCCGCAAGTTCCCGGGAGTGGCCCGTAGGCTCCCACCCCCCGCCGAGCTTCAAGGCCGTCCGCTCCATCAAATCGCGGATCGGCATGCAATCCCGCCCCGCCTCCGCCAGCACCCGGCGGAATGTCGCCACCACCGCTCCCTCTCCGGGAGAAGCGGGCAGTTCCACCTCCCCCCGGCCCGCGGCGAACTGTAGCACGGCGGCCGTGGTCGTCCCTTCCTCCAAGGGAGCCTCCTGACGACAAAAGAGGCTGACGCGATGCGTGCGGCCCGAAAGCAGATCCAGCGTCTGCTGGCCAGCGGTGCCAGGCGGCCCAGTGCCGCAGGATCGATCCCCTCCGGCAAATTATCCGGCAGGCTCGCTTCGCCCAGATACCGGAGACCGCGCTGGGCCGCCCACCCGGCGAATTGTGCGAAATAAACCGCATCACACACGGGCGCGAAGTCATCGAACGGCAAAACCTCGGGGCCCTTTCTCGCGATCTCCCTGCAGACCGATTGGAGATTGGCCCCGTGAGCAGTGCCTGAACCCGCCATGTCAGCCAAGGACGCTGCCACGGCCTCAATCGTGCCGCCCAAACCCTGCGCCGCGGGATTCCCGGCCAGCGCCTTGATCAAAGGGGCCACGTCCCGCTTCAGCGACCAGCCGGGCAGGACATTGAAGCTGATGCACGCCACGCCGGAGTCCGACAGCACCTGTCCGCAAAGGTCCAGGATACGGGATTTCACCGCATCCGGCACCCAGGAGAAGACCCCGTGCACAATGAGGTAATCACAGGGGTGGGAAGGCCTCCAATGCTCCAGATCCGCAACCTCGAACAGGATGTTCTCCAAGCCGCTCTCCCGCGCGACCCGGCGCGCGTTCCGGATGGCAGTATCGGAATAATCGAGCCCGGTGAACCCGCTCTTCGGATAACGCGCGGCCAGCGGCAGCAAATTATGGCCGGATGCGCAGCCGAATTCCATGATCCGGGACGCCTCCGGCAGAGGCAGCCGCTGCAGGCCCGCCAGACGCGCGCTCACCGCAAGCCGCGCGGGATCGGTCACCGGGTGACTCAATGCCGGGTAGCGGTGCTGGGAATATAACTCACGAACCGGATCGCTCATCCCGCTCCTTGTGACCGTTCCGCTCCGCCGCGAAAACCGTGAAAAGCGCACGCTCGAAAAAAGTCGCCCTTCCCCGGGGGGAGGTCCGGCCCGAATCCCTGCCCTCGCCCTATCGCCCGTGGCGGCGACGCATCCGAGCGACGGAGCGCGAAAACCCCGCATTGACAGCCCCTGCCGCGCCGCGTAGGGAATCGGCCCCGCGCGAACAGCGTCAAGGCGGAGTAGCCAAGTGGTAAGGCATCGGTTTGCAAAACCGCTATTCGTGGGTTCGATTCCCACCTCCGCCTCCATTGTTCTCATTCAAAGCCTTACGGCCGACTGGGAGGAGATTCGCACCGGTGGGTGGTGGAGTTTCCCACGATCTCCAGCGAGGAATGCCTGCAGCCTACTGCTGCGTGGCCTGTGCGGCCTGTGCGGCCTCCTTGATCAACAGTTGGGCGATCGCCCAGTCGAACCAGTAAGGCCGGATCGGCTGCTCCCGCTCGAAGTCTTTTCCGTCGCATTTTTTCGTGAGATCCTGAGCTCTGACCAGTGCGGATGAGGCAAGATCGGAACTGCCCGTCTGGAGATGGACCATTGCCGCGACCGCCTCCAAAGAGGCCACGCAAGAGCTCTTGCGCTCGGGACTGGCGAGGCCCATCTCGCATGCAGCCAGGGCCTCCGCGCTGTTTTCGCACCTGAGGTGGTAGAGCGCCAGCGAGAGTGCGGACCATGCCGGGCAAGGAGTGGTGCGGGGATCGCCCAAGGTATCCACGTCCTGGCGCAACTGCTCGAGGAGCTTGGGATCCGCGGGATGGATCAGACAGGCCTTCAGGAGATGCTCCGCCTTCTGCCGCCCATCCGCGGGTGCGTAGCGGGTCATGACCTCATCGCGGAAGGCCCTGTATTCCTCCTCATCCTGAGAAAGAAGACCGGCGGCGATTGCCAGGAGATCATCGCCCTGGAGGATCTTCTGGGGTGAATCCTGGCGATTGGCCTGCCGTAGCAGGCGGTAGCATTGGAGCGCCTGGTCCCAGCGTCCGTGTTCGGAATTCCAATCCCCCAGCGACCGGAAAACGGCCGCGGCTTCAAGCGAAGGTTCGATGGATGAGAGCGGATACAATCGGCGCAGCTCGTCCGCATCGTCGATGCGCCCCTGGTCCAGGAGGAACGCGGCGCGGGCGATGCTCGAGCGGGCATCCGCCTGCCTGCGGAGGCGGTTTTCCTCGTTGCGCGCCGCCTGCGCCTCGTTTTTCAAACGGAGCTGTTCGATCGCGGTTTTCCTCTCGCGTTCATACATGCCCGCGGTAACCGCCAGCCCGGTGATCAAGAGGATGACGAGCAAGACCGTGGTGCCGAAAGCGAGGCGGTTCCGGCGGATGAACTTGGCGAGCACGTAAACACGCGAAGGGGGCCGCGCGGCAATCGGTTGGTGCGCAAGGAAGCGCTTGATGTCGGTCGCCAAGCCGTTGGCGGTCTGATAGCGGCGGATGCGGTTCTTCTCGAGCGCCATCATGACGATCCAATCGAGATCTCCCCTTACCTGTGCCACGAGCGACGCGGGGTCGGTGGCCCGTTCCGAGGCGAGCGTGCTCAGGTTTTCCGGGGGCAGCTTTTCCAGGATTTCGGAAGGCCTGAGGGTTTCCCAGGTGAGCAGCGATTTCCGGATCTGGGAGAACGTGAAGTCCGCTCCCTCGGAGCGATTGGCCGGTGTGGCTCCTGTCAGCAGCTCGTAAAGCAGTACTCCCAGGCTGAAAATATCGCTCCGCGTATCGACGTCGATCCCGGTAAGAGCCACCTGCTCGGGGCTCATGTAGGCTGGAGTTCCGAAAAACTGGTCGTGGGCGGTAATCGCTTCCCGGGGGGAACCTCCCGAGGATTTGGCGATGCCGAAGTCGATGATCTTCGGGACATTCCCGCCGTCCTGCCGGCTCACGATGATATTCGAGGGCTTGATATCGCGATGGATGATCCCTTTCTGGTGCGCGTGTTGGACGGCGTTGCAAACCAGGACGAATAGTTCGAGCCGCTCCGTGCAGCTCAGCTTGTGCCGGTTGCAATAGCGGACGATGGGCTCGCCGGTCACGAGCTCCATGGCGAAGTAAGGTTTTCCCGACGGCGTCGTCCCGGCATCGAAAACCTTCGCGATATTGGGATGGTCCATCAGGGCCAGTGCCTGCCTCTCGACATCGAAACGGGCCAAGGCGTTGGGGTTCTCCACCTCCTTGCGGACGATCTTCACGGCCACGCGGCGCCGGATGGGACGCTCCTGCTCCGCCTCGTAAACCACACCGCCGCCGCCTTCCCCCAAACGTGAGATGAGCCGGTAGGGTCCCAGCTTCTCGGGCATGCCCTCTTCGAGGGCAAAACGGGGCCGATGGGGCTGGGAACCCGGACTCGTCTCGAACAAGATCTTCGCCGTCACCTTCGCCCGCTCCTCGCGTGCTTCCAGAAAGAAGGTAGCGGCACCATCGGCAGCTTCCAAAAGCCGCGCCATCTCGTCCTTCGCTGACTGGCTATCCCCGAAGACACGCTCCAGGAAGAGCTGGCGCGCGGCGGGATCATCCAGCGAGAGGGCCACCTCCATGATCGCGCTGCTGATCTCCTCTTCGCTGCTGGTCGCGTTCATGGGCTATTGTTGGCTATCTTCCTGATCTTCATGGATCAGGCGATAGAGCTTTGCCTTCGCGAACATCCACTGCCGCTCCACGGAGCGGATGCTGCGCCCGGTCATCTCGCTGATCTCCTCGCTGCTCAGGCCGCCGTAGAACTTCAGGAGCACGACCTTGGCCGAGTTGGGGTCGATCTTCTCCAGCTTGGTCAGGCAATCGTGGATGAGGAGGATGTGGGAGTCGTCCTCGAACACCCCTTCGTCGAGATCCCGGGCAAAGGGCGTCCGCTTCTTCCTCGATTGGGCCCGCACCCGGTCCACGAGGATCCGCCTCATCGCTTGCGCGGCGGCGTTGAAGAAGTGCTCTTTGCTTTGCCAGATCTTGCCGTTGATTTCGGAGAGCCGGATCCACGCCTCGTGAACGAGGGCAGTCGGCTGCAGTGTCTTGCTCGCGCTATTCTGGTCCAGGCGGAACGCAGCCAGGCGCCGGAGCTCATCGTAAACGACGGGCAACAGTTCGGCCGACGAAAAGCAAAACTCGTCCGCCCTGATCTCGGGACACCGTGTTGTCGTTCCCATCTCCCTCCCGGGGTAGATTCGGCCCTTTCCATTCGCAAGCGCAATCCATGCATGCATTGCCCCCGGCTGCCTCCGGGCCAGAGCCGCGCCTGAAAAGCCGTCCTGCTCCGGTTCCTTGGCGGAAAAGCTTCGCCGATGTCGGAATCAAGATGGCGGCATCTCCGGCCGGATCCTCCCTCGTACCGGCGGGAGACACCGTTTGAAGTCATCACATCGGCGGCAATACGGGTTTTTGCCGAAGATGTATGCGGTGTGCGGGCGGATTCAGGGTCCGCCCGCACATCATTCTTCTGCTCCCTCCCCTCCGGAGCCCGGTGAAATCACCGGCTGATCCACTTTTTTGGCGGGTTTTCCCCCGAAACGTCGGACTGCGAACTGGACGCCTTGATTTGCCGCTCTCCCGCCCTGGGGAGCGGAACGCGGCGAGCCAGAAAACCAACCCAGAACATCGTGAAGTACCCCTTGATCCCCTCCTTGATCGCCACCGGCTTCCTCCCCCTCGCAAGCCAAGCCGCATTGATCGCCACCGAAAGCTTCGACTATGCCGATGGCTCGGTGGTCGGTCAGACAGGCGGCACCGGCTGGAACTACGAACGGACCGACGAGCCGGGGGCACCCGTGCAGACGGCCTCCAATTGGAACGACGCTTTCGGCACCCACCAGGTCGTCTCCTCGGCCTTGGTCACCGATAATGGCGGCGTTTTCCGTGAATTCGGCGGGATCACCGAAGGCACGGGCGCCACCAGCAATGAACGGGAGGGAGCCTTCCGCGCGGAGGGTGCGTTCTTCTTCTCCACCACCATCAACGTGAGCTCGATGCTGCCGGAAGGGCAGAACCAGTGGGCCGGCGTGAGCAGCTTCGACTTCGGCTCCGAGCGGGTTTTCTTCGGCATGCCGGGGCAAACGGGGGCCACACGCTACTTCGGAATCGCCGCCCCGGGCTTCGGGCCGGATACCTTCGGCTCCATCCCGGTGATCGCCGGCACCACCTACACCATCGTGGGCATGCTGGATTTCGACAACGACCTGCTGGCCCTCTGGGTGGACCCCGACGGCAGCGATACGGCGTCTTCCCACGACGTTTCAATGGCTTATGCGGGTACCAACTGGTCGTCCGCCTTGCGTTTCGCTTCCGGAACCTCGGTCACGTGGGATGATGTGAAGGTCGGCACCACGTTCGGGGATGCGGTCCCCGAGCCGTCGGCCCCTCTGCTCGCCCTCGGCACGGCCGGACTCCTGATCCTAGCGCGCCGCCGCAGCTGAAGATCGTGAAGCGAACCCGAACCCAAGGAACTTCCGACCCATGAGACCCAAGCTATTTTTGCCCGCGCTGATCCTGGCTGGTGCCAGCCCGCTCTACGGACAAGTGATCGGTACCGAGAATTTCACCTACGCCGACGGCCCGATCGCCGACAAGGCCGGGGGCACCGGCTTCAACTACGACAACTTCGACAAGGTGGTGACGGCGACCCAGTCTGACTGGGATGCCGTCTTCGGGGCGCCCGCTGTGGCGGCGAACGCCCTGACCACAAGCAATAGCGGCGCCAAGAGGGAATACAACGGTCCCATCGAAGGGGCCGGTGGAGGGGCCGACGATGGCAATGACGATCATGAACGCAACGGCGCGGTCCGGGGCACGGGCCGCGTCTTTTACCGCTTCACCATCACCCGGGGCGCGGGTGTGACCTGGAGCGGTGCCAGCAGCTATGACTTCGGGACCGAACGCGCCTTTTTCGGGGTTCCCGGGGCCGCCGGGCCCGGAGGCGGGCTCGAGTTCGGCTGTAGCGGAAACGGTGCCGACTACTTCTCCGGCATCCCCGCCGACACCGGAACCCACACGATCGTCACGGTGTTGGATTTCGACCGCGACTTCATCGGCATGTGGGTCGATCCGTCTGCGGCGGACTACTATGATCCCACGGACGGATCGAGTTCTGCCGATGCGGGCGGATCCTTCCCGGGCAACAACTGGTCCACCGCCCTTCGCCTCGCCTCCAGTGCGGGCGGCACCACGACCTGGGACGACCTATCGGTCGCTTTGGACCCCGTGAATGTGGGGCTCAAGGATTTCACCGATGCAGACAATGACGGGCTGCCAGCCTCGTGGGAGTTGATCAATGGCCTGGACGATGCCGACGATGGAACGTTCGGGGAGACTTCTCCCGGAGCTAAGGACGGTCCGAACGGGGCGCTGGGAGATCCCGATGGAGATGATGTCACCAATTTCGAGGAGTTCGAGGACGGCACCCAACCGCAGCTATTCGATACGGACGCCGATTTCCTGAGCGACGCCGAGGAGAAGACTCTGGGTACCGATCCGTTGAATCCGGATACGGACGGTGACGCGTTTCTGGACGGAGACGAGGTGAACACCTATCTGACCAATCCCGAACTTGCTGACAGCGATGCCGGCGGAACCTCCGATTTCACGGAAGTGGCGCTGGGCACGGCTCCGACCGGGAATCCGGCGGATGACCCCTCGGTTAATGGCAACATGGAGCTTGTCGGGCAGGAATTCTTCGACTCGTACACGGATGGAACCATAGCCACCCTGTCCGACGGGATCGGTTGGGATTATGACAATAGCGCCTTGCCCGAGACCTTCACGGGACACACTACCCTTGAGTCGGCATGGACGAATATCGGCGGTGCTCCGGTGATCCAATCGGGCTCGCTCCTCACCCAGAACAGCTCCGTAAAGCGCGCTTTCCACGGGGGGTCCGACAACGCTAACGCAATCGTGGGTGAAAGTTCCGGATCGTGGCGTGAAGATGCCGCGGCCACCGGTATCAATGGCAGCGATGTCTTGTACATGAAGACAACGATCTTGCGTCGTGCCGGTGCCACCTGGAGCGGTATGAGCCTCTATGATTTCGGTGCCGAGAGAATCTTCGTGGGAGTTCCGAACGCTGCGAACCCCGAGTCCGGCTTCAGCGAATTCGGCATCGAACAGACCTCGAACGACGCCCAGGCTTATACGGGGATCACACCCGCCACGGACACGACCTATACGCTGGTGGCGCGATACGATTTCACCGCCTCGCGAGTGGATCTATGGGTGAACCCGGACCTCGGCGAACCCGAGGGATCTTCGGCGATTGCAGCCACGCTCGATATCACGCCCAACCAGATGAATGCCACGGGGGTCCGGCTCGGTTCGGGAGGAGCGGGAACTACCGTGTGGGACCAGCTCGTCGTGGGGACGACCTGGAACAGTCTGAGCTCGCTTCCCACCGATAGCGACGGCGACGGGATGCCTGACGACTTCGAGAATCTCTACGGTTTCGACAATAACATCGACGATTCCGCATCCGATGAGGACGACGACGGAAGCTCGAACCTCGAAGAGTGGGCCGCAGGAACCAATCCCCTGAACGAAGACAGCGACAACGACGGCCTCTCCGACGGCACGGGAGAGAAGAATGCGGGCACCTCGCCGATTGATCCCGACACCGATGGGGACAGTTTGACCGACGGGGAGGAAGCGCTTTTCCATCTGACCAACCCGACGCTTCCGGACACCGATGAGGATGGTCAGAGCGACGGAGGCGAGGTCCAGGGTCACGCGGGCTTCACTTCGGATCCTCTCGATCCGGATGACACCATCGGGACCCCGATCGGGCTGATCGGCGCGGACGATTTCTCCTACGCCGACGGCACCGTGGAAGGATTGGCCGGAGGGAGTCATTTCGACTACGAAAACTGGCTCTTCAACGGGCCTTTCGTGGGCCATACCTCCACGACGTCGGATTGGGATGGCACTGCCGCCGTCGCCAGCGGGAGGCTCGCCACGCGTGAAACCTTCGCCTACCGGGACTTCAATGGACCGGACGAAGGGCCCGGAACGGATCAGGATCCCACAAGTGCCCGTGCGGGGGCCGTGAACGACGAGCTGAATTTCGATGCCTCGGTGGTTTATTTCAAAGCGACGATGACCCGCCGTGCCGGAGCAGCCCTCAGCCTTTTCGGCCCGGATGACTTCAATCAGGAGCGGGTCGCATTCGGCGTCGTTGACAACGGGGGCACGCCCCAGTGGGGAATCCGCGACGGCGCGGCGGCGACGACGGACGACGGCGCGCTGCCGGTGGTAACGGGCCAAACCTACACGGTGGTAGGGAAGCTCGACTTCAGCGGCAACCTGATGAGCCTCTGGATCGACCCGGATTTCGCAACGGACGAGGCTTCCAACGCACCTCACGTGACGCGGATCTACCCCGGCGTGAACTGGGCCTCGGGGGTCCGCTTCAGCTCCACCGGCACCGGCGATACCGAGTGGGACAACGTTGTAGTGGCTAACAGCTGGGAGCACCTGACCGGTGCAGCCCCTCTGCAACTCGACATGAGGATCAGCGGCTACGACCCGGGAACGGGCACTGTAAGCATCTGGGCCGATGGCATCCCTGCGGGAGAGACCTTCCATTTGCGCAGCTCCACGAATCTCCAGTCTTTCGTGCCATTCACGCCGCCCTTCGACTTCGACAGCACCACACCTCAGCCCTTCGTGGTGCCGGTCAGCCCCGCGACGGTGCCGAAGCTCTTCTTCCGTGCTGAAGAGGGCGCATCGCCTCCCTGAAAGCCTGAAATGGCCGACCTTTGCAGGCTCGCCTTGCGCAATGCAGGGCGAGCCTTTTTTCCCGGACTATCCGGCAACCTTCCATTTGACGCGTTCATGCTGCCGAGAATCATCCTGCTACCGCTCGTCTTCTCCCTCTCCCTCCACGCCGTCGAATTCGGCACCGAGGATTTCACGTATGCGGACGACAGCGGCATCGCCGGCCAGACCGGCGGCACCGGCTTCAACTACGACAACTTCGACGGAGCCGTCACCTCGACCACGGCGGATTGGGACAACGTATTCGGTGCTCCCACGGTTGTGTCCGGGAAGCTTGTGACTTCCAACGGGGGGGCCAAGCGCGAGTACAACGGGGACGTGGAAGGCGCCGGGGGGCCGGCGAACGATGGCCAGGACACTCACGAACGCAGCGGGGCCGTCCGCGGCCAAGGGCGCGTCTTCTACCGCTTCGATATGACCCGCGTTTCCGGCGGCGAATGGAGCGGAGCAAGCTCATACGACATCGGGACGGAGCGGGTATTTTTCGGCGTCCCGAACACGCCCAATCCCGCATCCGGCAATCTGGAATACGGCTGCGAAATCACCGCTGCCGGGATCCGCTACTTCAGCGGCATCCCTGCCGGCAGCGCGACCCGCACGATCGTGACCGTACTCGATTTCGACCACGATTTCGTGGGCCTGTGGGTCGATCCGGATGCAAACGACTTTTATGAGGAGACCGGCGGCGCGAACTCCTGCGACGCCGGCGGTGCTTATACGGGCGGGAATTGGTCCACCGCGGTACGGCTGGCTTCCGGCGGCGTGTGCGAATGGGACAATCTCGCGGTGATCACTTCGTGGGATGACCTCCAATTCACCGATCCCGACACCGACGACGACGGGATGCCGGACGCTTGGGAGACCGCTCATGGCCTCGCCGTAGGAATCGACGACTCACTCCTCGATGCCGACTCGGACGGCCTGTTGAACCGCGATGAACACCTCCACAACACGGATCCTCAGGACGGCGATACCGACGGAGACGGATTTTCGGACGGCGCGGAGATCTCGGCGGGAACCCACCCCGGCAATCCGGCAAGCTATCCCGGCGCAACTCATCCAACGGACCTCGTCGGCAGCGAGCACTTCGATTATGCCGACGGACCTGTGACAGGAAAGTCGGGGGGGCTGTATTGGGATGCCGACAACTCCCTCGAAAACGATGGATTCATCGGCCATGCCGGGACCCCGTCCGATTGGGATGTGATCTTCGGATCCCCGCAGGTGGTTTCGGGTGTGCTGGTGACTCAGGAGGGCGGCGTGAAGCGGGAGTATCACGGTCCGGGTGAAGGAGCACAGGCCGGCTCCCAGGAACGCGCCGGCGCCGTGAACGACGATGCGGCATTCGATTCGCACGTGATCTATTACAAGTTCGAGATGACCCGCACATCGGAGACGACCTGGAGCGGGGCGAGTTCCTACGACTTCGGGACGGAGCGCTATCTATTCGGCGTTCCCGGGGCGGCTAATCCGGTCTCGGGTGCCCGTGAGTTCGCCATCCACGATCTCAATACGGACCAATGGGCCTACTCGGGCATAGTCCCGGTTCCCGGCGTGAAATACACCCTCGTTGCCAAGCTCGATTTCGACGCCGACATCGCGGCCCTTTATCTAGATCCCGATCTCGCCGAAGGGGAAACTGCAAGCGAGCCGGTGGCGGTTTATCCCCACACCAGCAGCAATTGGTCGTCGTCCATCCGCCTCGCTTCCGGGGGTAACGGGCCGGTGCAGTGGGACAACCTCCGGGTGGCCTACACCTGGGCTGAATTGAACGATGGCCCTCCCGTCGCAAACGACGACAGCGCCACGATGCATCATTCTGCCAAGGCCCGTTTCAAAGTCCTGTCGAACGACACCGGGCACCTCACTCCGTCATCCGTGGCGATCGACTCCCCGCCAGCCCATGGCACTGCCACTGCGCACCCGGATGGTTCCATACTCTACCAGCACCTTTCAGGTACCCCGGCTTCGGACTCTTTCACCTACCGGATTCAGGGCGCGGGTAGCATTCTCACCGACACGGCTACCGTCACCGTCAATTTCACCTCAAATCCCCGCTTTGATTCCTCGTTCGTCTCGATGCCTGCGGCACCCCCCGCCGGCGAGTTGCAAGTGGTGGAGGCTTTCCCGGGCATTGCCTTCGACTCACCTCACGGCTTCTGTACGGTCCCGGGAGACCCCCGGAAACTATTCGTGACCGAAGGCGATGGCCGCGTGTTCCTCATTCCCGATGTCACGGCACCGGTGAAACTCGAGGTGCTCGATATCTCGGCCTCCGTGGTGCACGACGACAACGAGCTGGCTTTGAAGGGTGTGGCAGCCCATCCGGACTGGGCAGAGAACGGCTATCTCTACCTCACCTACAATTCGACCGCCGGAACCGTAAGGCTTTCGCGCTTCACCTGCCAAACCACGCCGCCCTATGCGGCCGGGGAGGAGCTCGTGCTCATCGAGCAGGATAATGACGACTCCTATCACAACATCGGCTCCTGCGAGTTCGGCCCCGATGGCTACCTCTACGTCGGGTTCGGCGATGAAGGCACGCAAAGCGACGGCCACAACAACTCCCAGCACGTGGACCGGAATCTCTGGTCCTGCATCATCCGCATCGATGTGGACAAGCGACCCGGCAGCTTGCCGCCGAATGCCGATCCCGGACCTGATCCCGATGGCGCGGGCAATGATGCCGACCTTTTCATTCCCCGCCCCGCGGGTGTCGCCCATTATGCGATCCCTCCGGACAACCCCTTGGTCGGAGTTACCACCTTCAATGGCGTCCCGATCGATCCAGCCCAAGTGCGCACCGAGATCTTCGTGATGGGACTCCGGAACCCCTGGCAATTCTCCGCGGAAGATAACGACGGCGATGGCACCGTCGATGAGCTGTGGGCGGGAGACGTCGGCCGCAGCAGCATGGAGGAGATCAGTGTCTTGCTGCCGGGCCAGAATGGCGGGTGGGGATGGCGCGAGGGCAGCGAGCCCGGCCCGCGCGGAGGCAACCTGCTCAACGGTGCCGCGGAGACAGCCGCCAACCCGACGCCCCCCCTTTGGGACTATCCGCATGGCGGCGGCACCTACCAGGGGCGCTCGATCACCGGGGGCTTTATTTATCGCGGGACCGCCTTCCCCGGCCTGACAGGGAAATATGTCTGCGCGGATTACATTTCGGGGAACATCTGGAGCATCGAGCGCACGCCCGGGGATCCGGTTGTGAATCGCTTGGCAGGAGAGCCGGCGATCGTGGGCTTGCTGGCCGATCCTGCCACCGGGGAAATCTTGCTCCTGGACCGGGGCAACAATGGCACCAACCAAGGCACCGGTGGAATCAAGCGGCTCAAGCTTCAAACCGATGACAGCATCTTTCCGCCGACGCTCGAGGCCACGAACTTCTTCGCCGACCTCGCCGATCTGACGCCGAACCCCGGGGGCCACGCCTACACGCCGAATCTCCGCTTTTGGTCCGATCACGCGGAGAAGAAGCGCTGGTTCCTGATCAATATGGAGAGCGATGCGATGGGGTATTCCCAGGACGCACCGTGGGCCTTTCCCGCCGGGACGATCTGGGTAAAGCACTTCGACTATCCTGTCGCGTGGGAAAGCTTCACCCGCACCATTGACGGACAGGACCACACCGATCGCCGTCCTGTTGCCGGCTCCCCGCGCCGCCGCCTTGAAACCCGCTTCCTCGTCAGGAACGCGAGCGGCAGCTACGGAATCTCCTACCGCTGGAACTCCGTAAACAGCGGGGAGCAGACCGACGCACGGCTGGCCGTGGACGACGGCGAGGCTTTTCCCGTGGATATCACGCTCGACGGTGCCTCCCAAAGCATCACTTGGGAGATTCCCTCCCGGGCCGCGTGCATGACCTGTCATACGCCGGAGGCCGGCCACGCTCTCTCGTTCAATACTCGCCAGCTCAATGCGCCGGGCAGCGTCGCCGGCATTTCAGGAAACCTCCTCCAAGTGCTGGGGACGGCCGGTTACCTTAACGGTGCCCCGGCAGATCCTGCCGCGCTGCCCCGGCACCTCAGACCCGGGGAGTCGGAACAATCCCTGGAAGCCCGTGTCCGCTCCTATCTGGACGTGAACTGCGCCTACTGCCACAAGGATGGCGGGACGGGCGGGGGAAACTGGGACGGCCGTGCTCATCTCTCCCTGCTGGAAACGGGCCTGCTCGGCGGCGTCACCGTGGACGCTCCACTTCATCCCGAGGATCGCCTGGTAGTGGCGGGAAACATCCCGCGCTCCATCCTCTTCAATCGGATCGCCGGAGCACACGGCTACACCCGCATGCCGCCCTTGGCGACGGCCGAGCCGGACCTCGAAGCCGCGGAACTCATCGCCGCCTGGATCAAGCAGGAGGTTCATCCCTACGCGAGCTACGGCGAATGGCGCGAGTCCCGATTCGGCGGGCTCACATCCCCGGAGGGGGAACCCTCGGCGAACTCCGACGGGGACCGGTTGGACAACTTCGGGGAATGGGCATTCGGCATCGATCCGGCTCTTGCCGATGATCATCTTTCGACGCCTGCCCTTTTGCAGGCCCTTCCCGGCTCGGGACAGTTCCGATTCAGCCACCGGCGCTTGCGCATGCACGCCGCAGGCGGACTCCGCTACGAGTACCGAATAAGCGAGAACCTTGCGGACTGGTTTCCCGCCACCGTTAGCGAAGAAACTGTCGCTCCCGGGGGAGCAGGAGATGCCTATGAAACCGTGACGCTCTCAATCGATCCCGGCAGCTTGGCCGGGCGTTCGCAGCTCTTTCTCAAGGTTGAAGCTTCACCGTAAGAGTAACGGCGATCGCCACCGGGATCTTGCAATATGCGACTGGCGAGGGCGGAACGCACCTTCCCTGAAACTCCGCGAAAGGTATTTTCTTTGAGAACAAGGGACTTGGAAAAGAGGCGTGGAACCTGCCGGAAGAAGCTCCATCACGACCGCAGAGACACCATGAATGCTCCAGAAACAACCAGCAGTCCCGGCCATCATTCGGAACACCTCAAGCAGATGCTGAATGACGTCATCCAGCACGCCCGCGAAGACGTGAAAAGAGTCGAAGATCCCAGGGCGAAAGCTCTTTTTGAAACCACGGCTGAAGTATTGGGAGGTCTCGTAACCGCCTATGATCATTACGAAGCCAAAGAACCCGCGTGGCGCTGAGAACCCGTCGGGGTGCGTACTGGCTTAGACCCTCATACCGGCATCCATGGCAGCGGGAGTGATGTTCAGCGCCAGCTCGGTCAGGCTTTTGTCGCTGGCTCCTTCTTCATCGAGAGTCGATTGTAGC
>CAMPGU010000023.1 GCA_946885645.1 uncultured Haloferula sp. | reverse complement strand
CCTCAATGTGGTCAACTTCCCCGACAGCGAATCGTTGCTCAAGCCGCTGGCTGCCGTTCCCGATGCCGCTCCCGCCGCCTCCTACGGGAGCTCCGCGGCACGGCGTGCCTCGCTGGAGCACGGCCTCCCGCTGTGGCCCTGGCTGATCGCCGCCGCGCTGGCCCTGCTCCTCGTCGAGGGCTGGGTCGCCGGGCTGAAACCCTCCACCCGCGCGGCATGAATCCTCCGCTCCCATTGGCCTTTCTGATCCCGCTGCTGCTGCTCGCTCTGGCCGTGGCGGCTTGGCTCTCGTGGCGCGGCTCCGCGGGATTGACCGGCCGCAGGCGCGGCGCCCTCCTGGCCCTGCGGCTGGCCGGCCTGGCGGCCCTGTGCATCCTGCTGCTCAATCCGGGCAAGTGGACGCGCCCGAAGGAAGACCGCGAGCGCCCTTGGCTCGTGCTGCTGGATCGCTCGGCATCGATGCGCCAGCCGGGTCCGCAGGGCAGCCGTGCGGAAGAAGCCGCGGCGCTTGCGAAGCAGGCCGCGAAGGCGGCGAAGGCCAGCGGCGTCCCGCTGCGGATCCATGCTTTCGATCTCGCCGCAGGACCGGTGATCGGGGATGCGGCGGCTCCCGCCGCGGAGGGCAAGGGCACCGACCTGCACGGCTCGCTCAAG
This sequence comes from uncultured Haloferula sp., assembly GCA_946885645.1. The sequence goes on along the minus strand of CAMPGU010000023.1, from coordinate 24,887 downwards.
CGCCTGCTGGAGGAGGCTGCCGCCGCGGGTGATTCCTTTGCCGGTGTAGTGGCGCTGAGCGATGGCCGCCAGACGGCTTCGCCCTCGCCCGCCGAGCTTGAATCGCTCGCCCTGCGTCTCCGCTCGCAGCGTGCGCCCCTGCATGCCGTGGCGATCGGGGCCGGGGTGCCGCCGCGCGATCTGGTGGTGCGCGCGACCCACCCCACCGTCACCGCCTTCAAGGGCCAGAAGGTCCGCATTCCCTTCCTGGTGGCGATGGAGGGCTTGGCCCCGCAGAAACCCGGGATCCGCCTGCTCGACGAAAGCGGCGCGGAACTCGCCAAGATGCCGGTGGAGCTGGCGGCCGGGAAGCCGGTCATGGCGGTCTTCGAGCTGGAGGCTCCCGCCGCCACGACCCGCTGGTTCCTGGAGACCGCCGTGCTCCCGGATGAGACCCATGCGGGCAACAACCGCAGCCCGGTGAACCTGCGCCTCCTGGAGTCGAAGACCCGGGTCTTCCTCGCTGAGGGGGCACCTTATTGGGATAGCAAGTTCCTCGCCCAATTGCTCCGCCAGCAGACGCAGATGGAGGTGCATTCCGTCCACCGCCTCTCGGAGGAGCGATACTTCCGGATCGACTCCGGCGATGCCGAGCCGGTCGAAACCGCCAAGGCGATCTTCCCTGAAACGCTGGAGGAACTCTGGCGCTACGATCTCGTCATCTTCGGGAAGAACGTGGACGCCTTCCTCAGCCCGGCGCGATTGGAGGCGCTGCGTACCTACGTGCGCGACCGGGGCGGCGCGGTGCTTTTCGCCCGCGGCAAGCCCGCGACGGGAAGCGTGCCCGGGCTGGAGACCCTGGAGCCGGTGTCCTGGGCCGCTGCGACCGCGGGCGATTTCCGCTTCCAGCCGGTCGCGGACGGGGAAGCGGCGGGACTTTTCGGCGCGGCCTTGCCGCCGCCGGACGCCTCGCTTTGGAAGGCGTTGCCGACCCTGAAGGACGGCCGCCAGATTTCGCTGGTGAAGCCTTTCACCCGCGTCCTGGCGGAGGGTGTCAGCGAGGGGGCCGCAGGATTCTCCGGGCGCTTCCCGGCGCTGCTGGTGAGGCGCTATGGCCAAGGCGTGTGCGGGCTGGTGAATGGCGACGGCCTTTGGAAGTGGGACTTCTACCCGGAGGCCCGCGAGCTGGGGAACATGTATGAGGACTTCTGGACGCAATTGATCCAGTGGATGGCTTCCTATTCGGAGTTCCTTCCCGGTCAGGATTTCTCGCTCCGTCTGCCCTCGCTCCGCGGCCGGGCCGGCGATTCCGTGGCGGTCAGCATGTCCTTCCGGGGCAGCGGCGGGGTCCCCGAGCCCCTGCTGCGGATCACCGCGCCGGACGGCAAGGTGGCCGATTCGAAGCCCGCCATCTATCCGGACCCGGGCGGTCATCCGCAGTGGCGCGCTTCTTTCACGCCGGACGCCCCGGGAGCGTGGAAGCTGAGCGTCGTGGATCCCCGCGCGAAGGCACCGCCCGCGCCGGAGGCCAACTTCATCGTGCCGGCACCGCCTGCGGAGAACGATAATCTGGCCGCCGATCCGGATTTCCTGGCCGGCTTGGCAAAATCCACGGGCGGTGGTATGATCGCCGCGGGCGATTTCGGCGGGTTCATGGAAAAGGCCTTCACGCCGGAGGCTCCGACGGAGCGGAGCACCGGTGCCATCTGGCAGCCCTCGTGGACGCGGTGGCCTCTCGCGGTAATGATTTCACTCATCCTCGCTTCGGAGTGGTATTTCAGAAGGAGGCAGGGACTGGCATGAAGAAACTCCTTCCAGCGTTCGCCTTCGCGATCACGGGCTGCGCGCAGCAACCGGAGACCTCCGGCGTGCCTGTCACGCGGAACTCCATCGATATGATTTTGAACAAGGGCCCGAGGAACCGTTCACGGCCGGCAGCCGGGGAACGCGAGACGCAGCGGGCCTTCGAGACCGAGCGCAAGGCGGACATCGCGGTCGAATACACCGCCGGGCGGAAGATGGACATCAACATCGGGCGGCTGACGATGCTTGGCGGGACTCCGGCGCGTGATCCCCAACTCTTCGATCCGGCCGAGCTGATCAGCTTCTTCAACGACCAGAAACGCAAGGATCTGGTGGTGGTGATGTTCCACAAGAACATCTGGACGGACGACGAAGAGAAGCGGGAGATCGCGAAGATGAACGCTTATTTCCGGGACCGGGGCTACAAGCGGATCGTGATCCAGCAATTCCGCTCCTGGGGGCGACCCACCTTATCCGATATCAGGCCGTGAGCACCGCCACTTCCAAGACCATGAACTTCCACTCCGCACTGGATCGCGTCCGCCGCTGGCGGCGTCTGGGCCGTTGGCTGGCGGCTCTGTTGGTCGCGGTCGCGGTGGCCGCACTGCTGGCGCTTGCAGCAGGCCTCGCGGACGCATGGTTCGCTTTCGAGGCTTCGCCGCGCACGGTGGTGGTGAAGGTGATGCTGGGAGCGATCATCGCCGGGGCGCTGGTCCTGATGGCCATCGCCAGCCGCTATTCCCGGACGCGCGGGGCCGCGGCTGTGGATCGATTGCTCGCTTCCCCCCGCAGACCTGCGGAAGGAGCGATGGGCCTCCACCTCTCCGAGGAGCAAACGCCGCTGGGCAAGATGCTCGCGGAACGCGCCCAAGCGGAGGCGGCGGCTACTCTGCGGGGCCTTCCGGTCTCGAAGCTGATCGGTTGGAACAAGGTGGGCCTGGCGGCGCTGGCGCTGGTGCTGGCCCTGCTGCCGATCGTTCTCCTGGCGCTGGCGAAGCCGGATGCCACGCGGACGATCGCCGGCCGCCTGCTGAACCCGCAGGCCGATCTTCCGCCCTGGAGCCCGCTGAACTTCGCGGTGGAACCCGCTGAATTGTCGGCGCTCTACGGGGGCGATCTGGCGCTGGCAGTCGAGGTGACGGGGGGCGAGCTGGAGCACCCGGTGGAACTACTGGTCCGCCGCTCCGGTTCGGACGAGTTGCTACGCCTGCCGTCGTTCCGTGAAACCGGCACCCGCTTCTCGCGCACGCTCGAGTCGCTTACCGATCCGGTGGTGATCGCTTTCGCCTGTGGCAAGGCGCGCTCCCGCTGGTTGCCCGTCGAGCTGCTGCTCCAGCCGAAGGTGCTGGCGGGCACGCTGACGGTGACACCGCCTGCCTACACCGGCCGCGAGGCTTCGACCGTGCCGCTGGACACGAATGAAATCTCCGCCATCGAAGGCTCGGCGATGGTGCTGGAGCTTTCGAGCAACAGGCCGCTCGGGCCTTCCGCCCTGATTTTCACTCCAGCCGCCGTTCCCGGAGTCGAAGCCGTGCCGGAGGAGATCGCCGGGGAAGTCACCGGTGCGGACGGGATCGCCTTCCGCTGGACCGCGACCCGGCCGGGCAAGCTTTCCGCCGTGCTACGGGATGTGCGCGGAACTCCTGCCGCCACGCCCCTGGAGCTGGCTTTGAAGACCTTGCCGGACGCCGCTCCGGTGGTGGATCTGGCCTCGCCGCCGCGCATGCTGCTGGCCACCCCCGGCACCACCTTGCGCCTCGCGGGAAGGGCGGAGGACGATCACGCACTGGCCAAGGTGCAACTGGTAAGGACGCTGGAAGGCTTCCGCGATCGCACCCGGGTGGTGGCACCGGTTTTGCGGGATCGCAACTACGACTTCGCCGATGCAATCGAGCTCTCGCGGCTGGGGGTGAGTCCCGGGCAGACGATCGAGCTCTTCCTCGAAGCTTCCGATCACAATCCTTCGCTGCTCGGACAGGGTGCCTCGGAGATTTCGCGGGTCAGGATCATCTCCGAGGAGGACTATGCGGAGCGCATCCGCGCGCAGACCACGCTGGAGCAATTCTCCGCGCGCTACGCGGCGGTCGCGCGCGCCTTCCAGCAGGCGAGGGAGGGGCTCGATGCCATGGACGCGGCGGCGGATCGCGACGATCCCGCGGCGGTGGAAGCGGCCCGCAAGCAGGCCCACGCGGCGCACGGGCAAGCGGCGGCCTTGCTGGAGCAACTGGCGAAGGACTTCCCGGCCTTCGAGCTGGAGCAGCGGCTGAAGGAACTCGCGGAGAAGGGTGCCGCGAATGCGAAAGCGAACATGGAGCAACTTGCCGGTTTCGACCCGAAGGCAGGGGAGGGCGCTCAACGGCGCGCGATCCGGGAGATGCGGGAGCGCCTGGGTGCCACCGGGGAGGAGCACAGGCAACTGCAGGCAGATGCCCGCCTGGTCGCGGAAGCGGGGAAGATCCTGGAGATGGCCGCGAAATTCCAGCGTATCTACCAGAACCAGGTTTCCATCACCAAACGCATCCGCACGATTGCCGAAGAGATCCACAAGGGTAACGACCAGAACCGCCGCTTGCTGATTCCACTGGCGGAGACCCAGCAGAAGAACCGCGAAGAGCTCGATAAATTCGCCGCGGAGCTGGCCCGGCGCGCGAACGCCCTGGATGATCCGGCCCTGGCACCCTTGAAGGAATCCGCCCTCGCGTTCACGGAAGCCCTGCGCGTGGCGGACCCGCAGTCGGCGATGCAAGGTGCCGCCGACGAAGGCAAGCAGGGCGCCGCGAACGACGCCTTCGTGCAAGCGGAGCTGGCGCGGTCGATCCTCGAAGGCCTGATGGCGAAAAAAGACGATCCATTCAGCTCGGCTTGCCAGGGCCAGTGCATGCAATTTTCCGTCGCGGCTCCCGATCTGAACGGGACGATGCAGCAATTGCTCGAAGGCCTGATGTGCCAGAATCCGGGCATGTCTCCGAACCAAGGAATGGGCGGCGGCGGCATGGGCGGCGGCGGGACCGGCCCGACGGGCAATGCCGCGCCCGGCTTCGCCATGCCGGATATCCCGGTGCTGGGCCCGCAGCGGATGCAATTCGAGCCCGCGTCCATGGGCGGCAGCGCCGACGGCAAGGGAGGGACGGGACAAGGCAAGGCGATCGCGACTGCCGCGGAGTCGGAGACCATGCCTGCTTCCGAGAAGCCGCGGGAAACGCAATCCGCGCCCGAGCCAGAGAGCGTCCCTGAACCATACCGCGAGGCGGTGAAGCGCTACTTCGATCCGGAAGGATGAATCCGACCCCTTTGAGAATCCCCGGCGGAGAAGCCGGCATGAAATCACCCACATCGTGAAACCTATGAAACTCCTGACCATCCTCGCGAGCCTGGCGCTCTGCCCGCACCTCTGCGCCAACGAAGGAGACGTCGAGTGCGGCAACCTGTTCTACGACGGGACCAAAAAGTCCCGGTGCTTCAGCGACGAATTCCTTTCGACCGTCCAGCAGAAGACGTCGATCGCGACCGAGCGCCGCTTCAAGCCGGTGAAGCTCTCCTCCGATGAACTCTTCAAGATCCCCTTCGTCATCATGACCGGGGAAGGGGACTTCACCCTGACTGCCGCAGAGCGCGAGCACCTGAAGAAGTACCTGGAGAACGGCGGTTTCCTGCTGGCCTCCGCCTCGTGCTCGAACGAGGCCTGGGACGGTGCCTTCCAGCGCGAGCTGAAGCGCCTTTTCGGAAACGACTGCCTCACGGATATCGCGATGGATCATGAGATTTTCCGCACGGTTTTCACCGTGAAGGATCTGAAGCTCGCGAAATCGGGCGGCGAGTCCCGGCTGCGGGGCGTCGTCCGCGATGGCAAGATCGTGGTCGTTTATTCGAGCGACGGCTTGAACGACACCTCGCACACGGAGGGCTGCTGCTGCTGCGGCGGGAACGAGATCCAGAATTCGATGGAGATCAACGCGAACATCCTCGCTTACGCACTGCTGCACTGAGCGCACCCCGCCGATCTCCCGCGTGAAACGAAGCCTGCTGCTCGCCACCCTGCTGCTCGTCCTTCCTGCCTCCGGGCAGGAGCCGGATCCCGTGCAGGCGGCTCTCGCGGACTTGAAGGACGGCAAGCCGAACCAGGCCGAATTGCAGCGGGCGGTGCCGCTGCTGGCCGATCCCGCGGGGCGGAATACGATCCGCACGGCGATCCTGACGCTCGATCCTTTCCCGTCGGCGCTGATGGTCACCTTGCTGCACCATTCCGCCCTGGCGGTCCGGCTGGGTGCCCTGGAGCTGCTGGAAGAAAAGGCGGGCGGCGATTTCGGATTCAATCCCTGGCTGCCGCCCGGAGATCCGGAGAACGAGGGGCCTCTGGCGCGATGGCAGAACTGGACGGGCCGGGAACCGGGTAGCGGTCCCGCCAAGGATCTCCTGGGCGAGGACCAGCGGCGCGGCTACCTGCGCGACCTGCTGGGCGAGGACGCGGACAAGTCCGCACGTGCGCGGCGGATGCTGGAGGCGGATGGACTCGGGGCCGTGGGCTTTCTGGAAACTTTCCTCAACGATTCGCCCACCTTGCCTCCGGGCGGAAGAACCAAGGTGAGGGAAGCGCAGTACCAGATCGTGCTTTCGCGATCCCTCGGGCCGCAGGCGGCCGCGACGGCGCGGCAGCTCGCCTTCGGCAGCCGCGATCAGACTCTCGCGGCCCTGGGCACGCTGCGGGGCGCGGGGCTGGTCGCCCTCCCGATCCTGCGCGATTTCATCGGCCATCAGGATCCGCTGGTCCGTGAGACGGCGATCGACGCGATGCTGTCCTCGGGTGGTGCCCAGGCGTTGGACGTGGTAGGTCCGGCCCTGATCGCCGAGAAGGATGTAAACGTGATCCACGGGGCGCTGCGCCGCTTGAAGGAGATTCCCGGCGATCCTTCGCTGAAGATCGCCGCCTCCTTCCTGACGCACGAGGACGAGGATCTGCTCGTTTCCGCCATCCAGGCCTGCATGAAACTTGCCGGGGGTGAAACCGGCACGATGTCTTCCTTCGGCGGGAGGTCCGGCTCGCCGCCGCCGGCGGGCCCGGTGAAGGAGGAGGTCGGCCAGGCGGTGCTCAAGGCACTGGAAGACCCGCGCTGGCGGGTGCGGACGGCGGCGCTGGAGTACGTCGCGGCCTGCACCCTGAAGGCCGCGGAGAAGCGCTGTGTGGAGCTGCTCGAAGATCCGGACGAATTCGTGCGTTTCAGTGCGATCAAGGCGGCAGCCGTGCTCCGGGCCGAGGGCGCGAAGGCGAAGCTGAAGGAGATGATGATGAAGGACCCGGGGATGACCGGGCCGGTCTTCGAGGGCTACTCGGGAGTGGGAGGACAGCCGGACGAGGAGATGCTGGCCAAGCTGGCGACGTATCCGGCGGATGCGCGCCTGGCAGCGGTGCGCGCGGCCGAAACGAATCGCTCGCTGGTGCCGGTGGTGATCGGCCTCGCGCGCGATACGGAGCTGGATGTCTCCTGTGCCGCCATCCGTTTCCTCTCCGCGGATGCCGACCGCGTGAAGACCGACCAAGTGGCAACCGTGCTGGTGGAAGCGCTACGCTCGGGCATCCCCGAAAAGCGCGCCGCGGTCCTGGACCGTCTGGTCCTGGGGACGGTGAGCGGAGCGAGCGATCCGGGCTTGAGCATGCTCTTGAGCCAATACACGCCTCGCAGCGGGGAGAAGACGGCGCTCGACCCGCTCTATGATTCCTTTCTCAAGGCGGCCGGCGAACAGACCCCGGCCGCAGGTGGCAGTACCGAAGTGATCCCCGGGGCCCGGGGGGAGCTGATCAAAGCCGCCGCCGAAGTGGCCGCGACCGGCGATACCCCGGAAGCCTTCCGTGCGGCGCTCTGCTTGGCACGCGCCGGCGAGCCCAATGGACTGCGGATCCTCACGGGGAGACTCCCGGGGCTTTCCACCGCGCAACGCGCCGCGATCGCCGAGCAGCTCTACAATCCCACGCGCAAGGAGGCGCTCGAGCTGCTGCAGATGCTGCTCCGCGATCCGGTGGAAGAGATCCGCGCCGCGGCCGCGTCCTCCTCGCTTTCCAATTCGAACTCGCAGGCTTTCCTCTCGATGGTTCTGGCGGAGCTGGAGAGCCCGGAGGCGAAACTACAGCCTCACGAGGTCTATACCTACCATTTCGAATCCGCCGCCCGGCAGGGCTCGGGCAGCCGCGTGGTGCGCCCGTGGGCGGCAAAGATCGCAGCGGCGGAGGGTGCCTCCGGTCCCCTGCGGGTGCTGGCATTGATCTCGATGCGGAACGGCCTAGGGGCGGGAGCTGCCGAGCCGGTGCTGAGGCTGGCGAAGTCCTCCGAAAATCCCTGGGTCCGGCGTGCCGCATGGTTTGCGCTCGGCTCGGCGGGCTCGCCCCTCTTCTTTGCCAATCTGGATACCTTGGCCTCGGACCCGGTCCCCCAGGTGCGTGCCGTATTGGCGGAAGTCGCGGGCAAGGGTGAATCCGCCTGGCACCACCGCTTCGACGACAGCCGCGCACTCAAGGATGCTTCGTGGTACTCCGAGCGCTCCTCCCGCAAGCTCCGGCCGGAGTCCAGGCAATGGCTCGAAAAGCTGGCGGCGTCCGATCCGGTTCCCGAGACGCGGTTCGAGTCGATGTTCGCGCTGCTCTCGCACGGGCAGCCGATCGATGTGAACGCCTTCGCGGTCCTGATGGGGAGCCAGCCCGAGGAAAGCTCCGCCTCCCGGCGCGTCGCGGACTGGATGGCTGAGAATGCCCGGCGGCTGGGTCCGGGTCTGGCACCGGTGGCGGCGGCCTTGGACACCTCGAAGGTGGAACCGGAGAAGATGCAGGCGATCGCCGGGATGATCGCTCCTAAAACCGACCGGGGCAGCGGCTTCGCAAGCTTTGCAGCCCTGGCCGCGGGGGCCGGTGCCACGGAATCCGCACCGCAGCAAACCGCGGAGGCGGCCGCGGATGAGGAAGGGGCCGCGGAGAGATCCACGCTGAAGCTCGTTTACTTCTACAAGCCGGGATGTGCCGAATGTGAGAAGGCCAGCCAGTTGATCGAGATCGTGAAGAAGGACTTCCCGAAGCTGGAAGTGGAAGAACACAACATCATCGAAGCGAAGGGGACCGTCTTCAACCAGGCGCTTTGCACCGGCTTCCAGGTGCCCACCTTGAAGCACAATATCTCTCCGGCGCTCTTCACGCAGGCAGGCTATCTCATCAAGGAAGACATCGCGCCCCAGGCCTTGGGCAAGCTGCTCGCCACCACCATGGCGATGCCCGAGGACAACGCATGGAGCCGCATGGCGGAGCCGGAGATCGCGGCGGCGGAAAAGGCCGTGGAGCAGAAGTTCGAGTCGCTGACATTGCCGGTCGTGCTCGGAGCCGGTCTGGCGGACGGGGTGAATCCCTGCGCCTTCGCGACGATCATCTTCTTCCTATCCTATCTGCAGGTCGCGCGCCGCACGCCCCGCGAGATGCTGATGGTCGGCGCCGCTTTTATCAGCGCGGTTTTCCTGGCCTACTTCCTCGCCGGGCTGGCCCTGCATCACGTTTTGGAACAGCTTACCGGCCGGATCGCGGGGATCAAAAGGTATCTCGACTGGATCTTCGGCGGCCTGGCGCTCCTCGCTGCCTTCCTTTCCTTCCGGGATGCCTTCAAGGCCCGTGCCGGGAAGCTGGACGAGATGACCTTGCAGCTCCCCGCCTTCCTGAAGGACCGCATCCGCGGCGTGATCCGGACGGGGGCGAAGGCGCGCCGCTTCGTCATCGCGGCCTTCGTCGCGGGGATCGTGATCTCCTTCCTGGAACTCGCCTGCACCGGGCAGGTCTATGCGCCGATCATCTACAGCATCCAGCAGGGCCGGAAGGACGCCGTGGTGTGGCTGCTCGCTTACAACCTGGCATTCATCACCCCCCTCGTGGTGATCTTCCTGCTCGCCTTCACCGGCATGAGCAACAAGGCCCTGATCCATTTCCAAACCAAGCACACCTTTGGCGTGAAGATCGCTCTAGGCCTCGTCTTCGTGGTCCTGGCCTGGGTCATCCTCTTCGGCAGCCGCTATTTGCTCGGATAGCCTTTCCCGAGGTGACGAGACCTCGCTTATTCGGGCCGTTGGAGTGTTAGGCCCGGGGCGTAGCCCGCCGGCTAGACACGACCACCCAACGAGGCGAAGCGGCTCAAGGAGCTGGAATGCGAGAACGGCGGGTTGAAGAAGACGCCGGCCGAAGCCCTGCCCACGAACCGGGTGCTGCTGGAAGCGGTATGCGAAAGCGGGCAGGACGAGCCGACGATCACCGGCTCCGCGCAATCGCTGGCGGAGCCGATGATAGTTAGCCAATGTACCGGAACAAGGCAGCCGTGCCGGTTCAGTCGGCGTCGGCGAAGCGCCATTGCTGGTCCTGGGCTCCGGTGAATTGCCAGAGCTGGACGATGCTGCCGTTGCCGAACTGGTTGTCATCCCCGCTGACTTCCAGGCAGCTTCCCGAGGCGCACTCGGGGGTGAAGCGCAGCCAATTCCCGTCCGTGCGGCTGATCGCCCAATGCTGGGCGCTATTGTTATACCAGGCCCATTGGTGGATCTTCGTGCCGTTGGCGCTGCCGGCGGCATCGACGTCGAGCGCCTTGGAGACGGCGTGGGTCGGTGTCAGGCGCAGCCAGCTTCCCGCCGGATTGCTGACCTCCCACTTCTGGTTCGCGCCGCCCACGTATTGCCACAGGTGAGCTTGCGCTCCGTCAGCCGTGGACACGCCGGCGATATCCACGCACTGGTAGTGCGCGTGCTTCGGCAGGAGCCGGTAGGTGCCGGGAGCGATGGCGACCAGTTCGGGGTACCATTGCTGCCAGTTGCCATCGACATGGCCCCACTGGTGGATGTCGTTGACCCCGCCTGGGTCCATGTCCAGCACCTTGCCGTCGGTTCCCTTGTGCACCAGGAAGAGGTGCGCCGCGGGGTTCTGCGCCACCCACCACTTCTGCGCGTCGCTGCTGTTGCCGGTGTATTGGATGATCTCCGCGCCGTCGCCGGTGCCGTTGTTCACCACGTCCAGCCACTTGTTCGTGCCCTGGTGGTTGAAGCTATAGGTCCCGTCGCTATTGCGCCACGCCACCCAGTTCTGGGAGGCGGTGCCGGAAGCGTTCGCCACCTGGACGGCGACATTGTCGGCGGAGCTGTTGCCGGGCACGTCGAGGTACTTCCCGTTGTGGCGGTTTTTGAAGCGATAGACGCCGCCGCTCACGAGCGGGCGGTAGCCGCCCTGATTCCGCGGGCCGAAGGTGATCTCGATATCGGCATAGCGGTTCGGATTGCTGCCGCCTACCGCCACCGTCCGGATCGTAAGATCCGCCGCGGCGTCATACCAGCTCTGGTTGACTGCGAGAGGGGCGTTGTCGCGGTTGTCGTCGCCCGGATTATTCATGTCGAGCACCTTGCTATCGGAGGTGCGCCATGAGGAGACGGCCATTACCGCGGCACCGTTGTTGAAATTCGGCTGGGCGATGGTGTCGCCGCGGATCGTGATCCAGTAGTTGAACTCGTAGTCGCGGCCGAATTTCAGCGCCAGCGTGCGGTTCAGGGCGGTGGCGCCGTCATCCTGATAGACGCGGTAGGTACCGCTGCGGGTGATCGTCTGCACCGCCGGGTCCGGCAGCCAGCCGCAGAAGTTCTTGAAGTAGGCGTTGTAGCTATTGAAGGCGTTGGCCCCCCAGGCATTGCCCATGGGATCATTGGCATCGCCATACTCGCGGTGCTGGCGGGCCGGGGAGATCGGGTTGCCGTCGGTGCTGTACCAGGAATTGGCATGGGGGAGCCAGAAGACGTGGCCGTATTCGTGGACGAAGAGGCGCACGTCGAAATTGCCGTTGCACCAGATATTCCCGCCGCCGCCCCAGCCGGCCGCGCCGAACTGGCTGTAGCCCTCGTGGGCGATGACGAAGCAGGAGTAGTCCGCCAGGTTATAGCCCTGTGCCGCCGCGGCCGCCTTCGAGTCATCCGCCCAGCGGCCCCAGTCGTAGCCATTGCCGGTGTAGTAGGCGGAGTTCTGGGGCAGGTTCATCACGGGCGTGACATCCGCGCGGTTGATCCAGGATTTCTGGTAGGAGATCCGGCGCGTGCGGACATCCCAGCCATCGGAACGCGTGACCGTGTCATTGAAGGAAGCCGCCGTGGCCCAGGAAGGGAAGGGCTTGTCCGTAGGCTGCACGCGCATGATGAGGATGTTCTTCCCGCCATGCGTGAGGCTGGAGGGCGGTCTGCCGATATAGCCGCTGGAGCCGGAGATGCCGCTATCGCCGGCACCGAGGATTTGCGCTCCGGCCGCGACGCTCTTTTTGTAGAGAGCCTGGAGGTCGTGATTGCTCAGCCGCGCCGCGGTATTTTCCGCGCCCTGCTCGCCGGCCGCGATGGCCGATTCCACGTTGGTGACGTGGGCGGGCTCGCAGGTCCCGTAGAGATCGGTGCCGATCTGGAACAAGGTGCTTTCCTCCGCCTTCACCGTGCCGGCCGCGGGCTTGGCCACCGTTTCCTCGGAGACCGGGCAATACTCGTTCAAGGTCTCCCCCTCGAGCTTCTCGCCCTGCTCGAGCGTCCGCACGGGGCTATCGAGCACTGCCAGCTTTTGATCCACCGCCACGCCGTGGAGCGATGCTCCATTGACATAGGGTGTGGCGGTGCGCTTGCCGTAGCGGAAGGCCTCGTAGCTTTCGCCATCGATCCGGGCATAGTCGAAAACCGCCGCCCCGCCGCTGCCGTCCGGGGAGGGAGTGGTGTGGAGGGAATAGAGGTCGCCGTAGCCGCTGACGCGCTCTTCCAGAAGGGCCTCAACGGCGGCAGGGAGTTGCCCGCGGATGGCGAGCGGAACGGCATTTGCCAATACTCTCCGCGGATCCTCCGATATCTGCGATGCGAGGAAATCGCGCCGTCCTGATGCAAATTGCACCCCTGCTTCTTCCATCTCCCCGCGCTTGTCGGCCGGAGTGGAGAGATAGCGATCCACCCAAGCGGCGAAGTCCGCCAGGGAAGGCTCGGGATCGGCTTTCCAGCCCGAGGCGATGAGGGCCCGCTCCGGGACGATGGCGGCTACCGGAGGTCCCGCGGGATCTCCGGCCACCGCGGGCACCGCCTGCGCGCCGCGCTTCTCAAGCCGCTTAAGCCCCGCATTTTCAGTGTCTCCGGGTCTCTGCTGCCGGTCCGCCCTGCCGTGGGCAGGGAGGCTCCGCGCCGCTTTCTCCTCCCGGAGCTCCAACGGTTGGTACAGGTGCCATGTCAATCCGCAGGCACCTAGCAGGGTGGCGGATAAGATGATTGCCCGCCTTGGGGAGCGGGGCGGTGTGGACTTAGGGTTAGTATTGGGTTCTTTCATTTGTCAGCCCCATATGGGGATCTGCCATCTATGATAGATCCAAGCATCTGGCCATCATCTTCGCTGTCTCTGTTGAAAAATCACAGTGGATCCTTGGGATTCCAACATTCGTGCACGGAGAGGGTGTCAGGAATCCCCCGGAGCCCGGCCCGGGGGCCCGATAGGGCGGGGGACCTTGGAGCTTTACCCGCTCCCGGCCTGGCGGCATGATTTCCGCACCCGGTTCCCGCATTCCTCTGCAGGCGGGCGCGAGCGAGGTTCCGAAAGTGCATGAGTCCCCACGATCCCCAAAAGAGGCCGGTCAGTCCGGCTGCACGCGCCCTCTGGGTTCATCCGCTTCTTTCGCTGGCCGTCGCCGCCTGCCTGCTGTCGATCATCGGGTGGACCGGCGAGATCGTGGATTGGCAGCATTGGGGCACGGTCGTCGCCGGGATCCTCTTCGGGGTGGACCGGGTCCGGGCCTATCGCAGCCGCGGGGACTACGGGCGTGAGCGGGTGAGGCTCGGGGCTCACGCGGCGGCGGGTGTGGTGGTGTCCCTGGTTTCCGCCGTCTTGTTGTTCCAGCCGCTTTCCGCCACGGGGGAGTGGTCGCTGGGCGGGCACATCTTCATCCAGCTCGCGGTGATCGTCTCCGGCTTGTCCTCGATGATCCATCACCAGACGCGCTTCACCAGGCGGGCCTTCCATCCCGGGCTCGTGCTGATCGGCTCGTTCCTCGTCATCATCATGGCGGGAACCATGCTCTTGAAAATGCCGCGCTGCACCGTGCCGGGCGAGACCTGCACGTGGCTCGATGCCGTCTTCACCAGCACCAGCGCCGTATGCGTGACCGGGCTGACGGTCCAGAATACCGCCACGTTTTTCAGCCACACCGGCCAGATGGTGATCCTGCTGCTCATCCAGATCGGCGGGCTCGGCATCATGACCCTCACGTTCTTCGCGGCGGTGATGTTGTTCGAAGGCATCTCCCTGCACGACCGGCTGCTGCTCGGCCGCATGATGCAGGAAAACCGGCTCGCGCGGGTGGACGGGACGCTGAAGTTCATCGTCTGCCTCACCTTCATCTGCGAGGCGATCGGGGCGGTGATCCTTTTCACCGGGATGGATGCCGTTCCCGGTTCCGGAGCGCGGTGGTTCCACTCCGTCTTCCACTCGGTGTCCGCCTTCTGCAACGCGGGCTTTTCGACCTTTCCGGACGGCCTGGCCAGCAAGGTGGTGGATGCCAATGCGCTCTGGCAGACCTGCATTCTCGTGCTCGTCGTCATCGGCGGCCTCGGCTCCCTGGTGTGCGAGGACCTGACCCAGTGGGCCGTCTCCAAGATCAAGCGCCGCCTCGGCAGGAAGGTGCCGCCCATCCGCCTGAGGGTCCACACCCGGCTGGTGCTGGTGGTGACGGTCTCCCTCATTGCCGGCGGTGCCATCGTGATGTACCTCACGGAGTTTGCCGCGCATGATGGCCCGGTGAACGGCGGCCGCATCCTCACCGCGATCTTCCATTCCATCACCGCGCGCACCGCCGGCTTCAATACGGTGCCGATGGGAGGCATCGGCATCCTGACGATCCAGGCCCTGATGATCCTGATGATCATCGGCGGATCGCCCGGCGGCACCGCGGGCGGCCTCCGCACCACCGTGGTCGCCGTGGGACTGGGCCACCTGTGGGACCAGCTCCGCTCCGGCAGGCGCGGCATGGTCGCCTTTCACCGGACCATCCCGCGGGAGACGGGATCGCGGGCCCTTGGCCTGATGGTTCTCGCGGTGCTCTGGCTGGGTGTGAATTTCATCGTCCTCCAGGCTCTCCAGACCGGCAGCGGGGTGTCCGGGCGCGCGCTCTTGTTCGAGCTGATCAGCGCCTTCGCCACCGTCGGGCTCTCGCTCGACCTCACCCCCGCCCTGACGGAGGGCGGCAGGATGCTGATCATCCTGAACATGTTCGTCGGGAGGATCGGCCTGCTCACGGTGCTGGCCACGCTCATCCCGCCGGACCCCCGGCCCGCATCCGGGAGACCGGAGGAAAACATCCTGCTCACCTGAAAACCTCACGCGTCATGAGATTCTGCATCATCGGCCTAGGAACCTTCGGCACCCACCTCGCCCGCCAGCTCAGCCGCGAGGGACACGAGATCGTGGCCGCGGACAACACCCCCTCGCGCATCAACGCGCTGAAAGACGAGATCGAATACCTCATCCTCGCCGACTGCACGGATCTCAATGCATTCCACGAAATCCCCGTGGATGAATGCGACGCCGTGATCCTGGCGATCGGAGAGGACTTCGAAGCCTCCCTTTCCGTCGCCGCCAACCTCCAGCAGCTCGGCGCCCGGCGGATCATCAGCCGCATCATCAATCCGCTGCACGGGCGCCTGCTCAAGCTGCTGAAAATCGACGAGCTGATGGTGCCCGAAGCCATGGCCGCCGCGTGGCTCGCGCGCTCGCTCAAGGCTCCGGACATCATCGGCAGCCTGGAGCTCGGAGGCGGGTACGAAGTGGCGCAGATTCTCGTGCCGCCGAAGATGGTCGGGCAGACCTTGCAGGAGCAGAACCTGCGCGGGCGCTATTCGCTCAACCTGATCACCATCGCCAAAGGCCGCGGGGCCGCCCCTCTCAGCTCCACGCACCACCCCATCAACCGCGTCCTCGGCATCCCCCTTCCCGAAAGGCAATTCGAGGAGGATGACATCCTCGTCCTCTTCGGCCAGATCGAGGACGTCCGGCGGATGATGCGGGACCACGAGAAGAGGTAGGCGCCTGGATTTGCCGGATCACGGCTGCCAGCGGGAAGATGAAGGAAGTGCTCCGGGGGATGTCATGTTATCCCGCGTTCCGATCGCCGGTGAAAAGATCCGGCCAAGAGACGCATAATCGGACACGATGTCATCATTCTACACCGTCGAGATGAAAAATGTGTGAATCGTGATGTAGGAAGAAATAACAGAATTGACCAACCCGAGGCGATCCCCCTAACACATCGCAGGACGCAGGCGATTTGCCGAACTGATGGTATGAACTTAAAAAGATTTTATTCCGGCCCCCGGCCGCTGTCTGCCTTGGCGCTCGGGATTCTGGTTGTGGCAATTCCTGTCGGAGCCTTGCCCCCCGGCTGGTGGTCTCAGGGCAATCCACCTGCGCTGAGCAATGCGGAATCCAACAACAAGGGCGTCGCCAACGTGGGGCAAGGGAAATGGATGGCGCAAAGCGCGTTGGAAAAGCTGAGGGTGATCCTGGGGGCTGGCTCACCCGTGGTGGCTGCCATCGAGGCGGAGCTATACAAGGCGACGGCAACATCGACGAACGGAGTCTTTTTTCCCGAGCGCCCCGCAAGCCCGTCGGCCGAGTGGCTGGCAGCCCAAAGAGCACCTCTCCAGATCGGAGCCTTGAAGGCCCTGGCCGCCCCGTTCTATAAGCATCTTACGCAACTCGACGCGGTCTGGATGGAAGGACAGCTCCAAACGAACGGCCTTGCGGTGGAGGGGACCGATTATTTCGAGGATACGGATGGAACGCTTTATCCTTGGAACCCGGCCGATAACCAGAATCAGGAGAAGAACCGCGCGGCCGCGAATGTCGGGCAGCTGAAGCTGGTATTTTCGCTGCGTTTCGAATCGTTCGACCTTGATGCCGACGGCTTGCCGGATGGCTGGGAAATCGAGCATTTCGGCGATACGACTACCGCGGAGAGCCAAGGAATATGGGCCGACGAAGATCCCGATGGGGATGGGCTCACCAATGCCGAGGAAGCGATCCTGGGGACCGATCCCAACAGCTCGTCGTTCACGGGACATCCCGGATCGGAAACCTACTCCTACGACGCTTTGGACCGGCTAACCGGAGTCTCCGGGGCGAGGGTGCATAGCTACGGATACGACGCTGCCGGAAATATCCAGAACGCTCAATAAGCCAGCATAACCATTCTTGATTCCGATGAAGCCCTTTTTCCGTAACGCGGCCGTTTTGCTTGGAGCTCTTCTGGTGCCGTCCCTTTTCGCCCAAGAACCGGATCCGACTCCGGGCACGGGAGCTGCCAGCTCCGAGCACCTTCCGGAGCTCGATGGCGACTACTTCGGGACTACAGACCAGATCGGGCTCGGTGCCTACGCTTCCGCGACGACGGGCGTAGCGACGACTTCTCCCGTTCTCGAACTCACGCCCGATTTGAAGGAACTCGCGAGGGGATTGAATCATGATCCTGTAAAGATCTATAACTATGTCCGCAATGAGATCGAGTCCGAGCTTTACTTCGGTCTTAAGAAAGGCCCTCGCCTAACCTTGCTGGAAGAATCGGGGAATGATCTGGACAAGGCATTCCTGTTGGCGGCCCTGTTACAGATCGCCAGCGACGCGGATCTCGGCTACTCGGCCACGATCCGTATTGCCCAGGGCCTCCAGACTCTTCCCTACCACGCCAACGACGGAGTAACGCCGGATATCTGCTCCCTCTGGAAGCTCGATCCGGACGGGATGGATTTCAATCCAAGCTCCGACCCGGATGAAGTCTATTATCGGGAGAAAACCCCCTACCTCCACCTTCGCATCGGCGGTCCGACCGATCCGAAATGGTCTGATGTCGAGTGGCGCCGGATTTCAGCGGCTTTCACCTATGCCGCGCAGGTCGGGTATAGCAACGACGGCCGCATGCAGGTTCCGCCGACCAAGTCGGCACTGACGATCAGACGTTTCTACGTCAAGGCATCCGGTTTGCCCGGTACCTCCGGCGATGTGATCCTCGATCCTTGGAGCGTGCGATACACCCGTGTCGCCAAGGCGACCTTTCCAACAGGAACACTCGCTTCTCCCGATACGCTCGTTCGCGGAACCGTCACCGGCCACAACCTCTGGAGGCCGGCAACTTTGAACGACAGGCTATGGTATAGCGATCCATCGGGCGGCTTCGAAGGGACGCTGAAAGGCCTGAGCGCGGCTCTTTTGGCTGATTTCAAGTCCCCTTCGAAGTTGGGAGTGCTGACTTCGGACGAGGTGTTCGGCCGCTCGAAGATGTTGAAAGTTTTCGTCGGCGATCTGGATGATGCGGCTGCTTCAGTAATACCGGTCGCGGTGGGCGGGGGAAGCTTCTGTTCGGTGAACAAGAACCTTTCCTGGCGTCTCAATCTGACTTTGGACGATCAGCCTTCGGTCGAGGTTTATTTTCCAAGCTTGGCGGGCCGCAGGCTTTCCGTCCACACGGAGAACAACCTGGTGAATTATTTCCTCTCCCTTGGTTTGGAAAACCATCTCTTCGGAAATGACTTGGGGATCTCCGAGATCGCCCGGGAGCCTTTGGGCACGACGCGAAAGGTCGCCCCTCTGGTGAGCGTGATCAAAGCGCCCTTTGCGACCACCGGACAGACATCGACCGTTTCCTACGCGAGAAATGCCGAGGCTCCCGAGCGCCTTCGCGCCGCTCACTCCATCATTTACGGTTTCAGGCCCTCCGGAGGCTTGCTGCGTGCGAGACAGGCGAGGCTGGACGAGATCCTCCAAGCCACGGAAGTGCAGTATCCGGGGAGCACCACGGGGAATACCATCGCCTGGGGGAGCATCCCCACACGGGAGGCACAACGGCCGATCGTCCTGGAGACTCTCAATGTTCAAGGACTGGATTGGCTGCGTCAGACGAATCTGGTCCGCCAAGCGGCGGGAGATGTCTTCGGCGTGAACCTGGGCAAGCTCGTCTCCGTCGGGAGGATGTCCCAGATTGGGGGCTACTTCATCGATATCTACCAGCAGCTGGGTGCCACGATCAGCCGTGACGGCAACTACAACGAGGTAGGTGGCGAGATAGCGGGCTTGTATGCGGCGATGTTGCTGGAGAGCGCCTTGGAGCACTCGATCATCGAGCAAGCCAGCTCCTCCGCCCAAATCTATTCCGGAGAAGTCTGGCGGGCTTCCGGCGCTTCCACGGTCAACATCTTCCATGCGGCCCATAAGAAGACCCTTTATGGAGCTCCTGCTCTCGGCGTGTTGGTGAAGAATGCGGTGGGGAACAACAAGCCGCCATCGGACCAGACGACACCGCTGGCCCTTTTGCAGGATGGATACGAGGCGTTCTTTAACGAGCACCAGGCATCGGCGGCGACCCGGCCATGGGCTCCGCCCCCGATCGCCCTCGCGGTTTATCAGGACAAGAGCGCCTTTCCAACGGGTCCCGGGGGGACCGCCGGTTCCGCGATGTTCGGCGGCAGTGCCTATCTTTCGCCTTTTACGATCCGGATGACTGCCGGCGGCGCGAACGGGGGATACTCGATCCTGAACGATCCGATCGACACGTCCTTTATTTTTGAAAGCGACTCGTCCAAGCCCGGCTACTTCGAGCTTTCCTCCGCGCTGAAGCTGATTGACCTGGCGCAGCCGAGCTACGGGCTCCTCGATCTTTTCGGTGCAGATCCGGTAAATGTCGCAAGCGGCGCTTTCGAGCACTCGGAGATCGATCTCTCGCTTGGCTCGGGCGAGGCGCCGATGGGGTTGTCTTTCAAACGCGATTATTCATCTTCCCGCTCCCGGCACGATGTCGCGGCGCTGGGCTTCGGGTGGACTCACAACTGGGATATCCGCCTTACCGAGAATACCCATGCAGCCGCCGCGCTGGGGGCGACGATTCCCCGCCAGATGGTGCCTTTTGTTCTCTCCCTGCACCTGATGCGGGACAATCTGGTCCCGCCCAGAAAGGCATTCATCGATACCGATGGGGTCGCGCCAAATCTGTCCGAGCCTAACTACCAGGGCTATTACGAGCCATCGATCAATGTCAAACGATGGATGGTGGTCAATGCCATCGCGAAATGGTGCGCCGACCAGGTGACGAATAACGCAGTCAGCGTCACGATGGGTAGCGAGGGGGAGACCTTCACCCGCAATCCGGACGGGACGTACGACGGGGGCTCGGGGTCCACCATGACTTTCACCATGGCGCCGAACGGTGTCGGCACACTGAAGCAGCGCCATGGAAACACGATCGAGTTCACCGGTCTTTATACCGCGAACTACGGCTACCGTCGCGGGCGGGCCACGGCGATCACCGGCCCGCACGGACAGGCCGTGACGCTCACTTGGGGTCCGAAGGGCATCACCGAGGTCTCTTCCGTCGCCGGCTCGACCAGGAAGCTCACCTTCACCTATGCTTCAAACGGGAGCAATCACCTGACGGCTGTGAACGAAGTGGTCGGCGCCACTACTAACCGTAGTGTTGCCTTCACCTATTCGGGAGGGAATTTGGTAGGTTCCACGGATCCGGAGAACCTGAGTCCTCTCCAATCTTCCCTTTCGGGAGGAAGCACGCTCTACGGTTACTCGGCACCTCCCTACGCAAGTGTCGGCGGATGCCTCAGCTTGATCCGCGATCCGAAGGGACAGGACGTAGTCCGAAACGAATATGACGCCTTCTGCCGGGTGACCCGGCAGGATAGCGGGATTATCGAACGTGATGGTAGCGGGACCCTGCTCAAGCCGTGGATTTTCCGCTACGCGGGAATCTATACGGACGAAGTCGATCCCTTGGGCGGCACCAAAACCTACTACTACGACAATGCCGGGCGCCTTGTCCGGCAGACCGATGCCCTTGGCTATGCAAGTTTGAATTTCTATGATGCGGAAGACCGGGTAATTGAAACCGTGGATGCACGCGGGGCCCGCATCGAGACGGACTACGACATTTACCACAACACGACGGCGATCCGCGAGTTCAGGAATGCAGCGGCTGCGACACCATACACCACCACTATCCAGTATGATGCCCTGCACCGGCCCCGATTTAAGACGGACCCGCTGAACCGGATCACTGAATTTACCTATCCGCCGGGAAGCACGGCCGCTGATCCGCAAACGGTTATCCAGGGAGGAAAGACCACTATCTACGGATACATCGCCAGCGGTTTCGCCAAAGGCCTTCTAGCGACTACCGAGGATGACGCCGGTATCGCGGTGACAAACACCTACGATGGTCAGGCGAACCTCCAGACCGTGAAGAAGAATAACGTCACCACGACTTATTCGAACTACACCTTGGCCGGAGATGCGCAGACGGTGACCGATCCCTCCCTGATCACCGATAACTACACCTTCAACCGCAGGCGGCAGACCATAAGCCACGTCAGGGTGGACGCCGCCAATCCCGCCTACACGCTGTCGGAGACCAGCCTCTACGAAGCCACGGGACGGCTTGCTCTCGAGGCCACTGCGACGGGGCGTGCGGGCGGATCGAAGCGCAAGGCGTTTGAGTATCTCTCGACCGGAAAGCCGACCTATACCCGCTATGCAGGTGCCGACGGGCTTCTATCGACCGCGGACGATACCTTCGAGCTCAAGGTCTATGACGAGCGGGAATGGGAAGTTCAATCCTATGACGTCAATGGCAACGTCACCGGGACCAATTATCTTGCGAACGGGTGGACCGCTTCTTCCGAGCTCCCGGTCGATCCGAAGCTGGGAACCCGGACGGTGTTGTCGGAATACGACGCCGCCGGGCGGGTCACCAAGTCAACGGACGTCCTGACCCGCGATACCACCACGGCATTCTCCGAACACGTTCCCGGAACGCTGCCGGACGGGACGAATGTGGTGACCGATAGGGCCACCGTCACCGACCCCGCCACCTTCACCACCACGCAATGGAAGGACGCGATGGGTAACGTCCGCGCCACCGTTGACAAGAGAGGAAAGACCTACCAGATGGACTACGACGATTGGGACCGTGTGACCAAAACGGTGACACCGGACGATCGGACGTTTAGTGCCGCCTACTGGCAAGATGGACGCGTGGCCCAGGTTTCAAAGGGCTATGCCGGTAGCCAATTGGTGACGCAGAATCTCTACGGAGCGAGCAACCGCCGCTTGTCTTCGGTCTGGTGGCCCGCGAGCGGGAAGATTGTCTCGTATAACAGCTACGATGGGCGCGGCAACCTTCTCCTGGCAACGGAGAACGGCAAGACCTTGGTCCGCACCTACGATTCCTTCAACCGGGTCCGCACCTACAAGAATTCGGACGGCTGGATGATCGGCTACGAATACTATAACGACGGGATGCTCAAGCGGATCTACTATCCGGATTCCGCGACCGACACCAATCCCTTCGACAACGACTCGGTCCTCTATAACTACGATCAGCAGGGCCGCCTGCTGACGATCACGGACTGGGCGAGCCGCGTCACCACTTACAATTGGCGCACGGATGGCCGCCTGAACTCGATCACCCGTCCGAACGGGACGGTGCGCCAGTTGCTCTACGATGCGATCTCCCGCGTGATCGGCTTCACCGAGCGCACATCCACCGGCACTTTGATTCAAGTCCAGCGCCTGGAGTATCGCAAGACGGATGACCTGGCGTCCAGTTTCAGCCATCCGGCCAAGCCGGCAAGCGGAGGTAGCACGCCGGTCCCGATCACATCGGCCACCTACGGCGACGACAATGACATCAGCAGCGTCAACGGCCAAAGCCTGACGACCGATGCCCGGGGCAATCTCACGAGTGCCGTCCTGGATTCCTCCGGCACGCCGGCCACCCTCGCCTTCGACGTACGCGACTGGCTCACCGGCGTGGACGCGGCGGTGGATACCACCTACACCTACGATCTCGAGGGGCACCGGACCTCGATGACTCATGCGGGGGCTACCACGAACTACGTCTTCGACCCCCATGGCGGCTCCCTCGTGAGGATGCTGGTGCGCGTCGATCCCACGGGGAAGAAGACCCGCTATGTCTATGGCGTGGGTCTCGACTACGAGGTGGATCAGACTACCTCCCAGGCGAAGTACTACCACTACGATTTCACCGGCGGCACCGCCGCAATGACCGATCAAGCGGGCACGGTCACGGACCGGTTTTTCTACACGCCCTACGGTCAGGTCACCCACGCCACGGGAACCAGTGACACCCCCTTCAAGTTCGGTGGCTTCCTCGGGATCATCACCGACCCGAACGGTCTGCTGAGCATGCGCGCGCGCTACTACAGCCCCGTGCTCTCCCGCTTCGTCTCGATGGACCCCGCGAAGTTCGAGGGCGGCCTGAACTGGTACGCCTACGCCAGCGGGAATCCGCTCACGCTGGGGGATCCCACCGGTTTCGGCTCGGAATCCACCTTGGATGCCATCCAGACCGGCCTCTCGGTTCTCGGGATGGTCCCGGTGGTCGGCTTCGCGTTCGATTTGGTCAATGCCGGGATCAGCGTGGCAAGGGGAGATTATGGCGATGCCGCCCTGAACCTCTTCTCTGCAATTCCGGGAATCGGGGATGTGGCGGGTAGCATGAAGCTCGGTTCGTCGGCATTCAAGATGGCCGATCTGGGCAAGCCGGTTTCCCACACCCTGGGATCCTTCAACACCAGCGCCGGGTTGGCGCCACTTAGCTTCAGCTACTCGGCCGCAAAGAGTGGACTGCACGTTGCCAGTGGGATGGGCGGTGAGGTGTTGCCGATGCAGATAGTAAAAACGCTGCCCACGGGAACTGCTGGAGGTATCGTAAACGAAGCCAAGGCTCTTACCTTTGCTACCGGCAATGAACACGCCCTTGTGCGCCTCGCAACTGGAGAGAGGGCGCTTGTCTCTGGAGGGCCAGGTGGCATCTCCTTCGGAGAGGGGCAAGTTACTCGGATCATCGGCCATACCCATCCTTACGGGACTGCATCGGTTGGAGCTTCTGCTGCTGACAGGGCTGCTCTTCAAACTCTCGGGCAAACGCACTCCTACATTCAAGAAGGCGGCAGAATCATTCGCTTTGGCCCAACTCCGTAAATCAATGGCAATATTTATTCATGGAATGAAGTGCCCGCTTTGCGGGCTTCCAATGGCCGACAGCACTGAGGTGTTGGGCTTTCCGGCCTTCATCGCAAATAAGAAGGATCCGCTCCATCTCTTCAGCGATGGTGTTTTTCATAAGCGTTGCATCGAAGCTCATCCGTTGGGCGATGCGTTAGTTTGCCGCTACGAAGCATGGAGGGCGGCAAATCGTCCTCCCGCTCGGATTTGTAAAGCGTCAGGCGTTCTTATCACTGATCCTGATGATTACATTGGGTTGGGCTTCCTTGTGTCGTCGCCCACGCATGAGCTTTATCCGTTTAACTGGGCACATTTCAGTCGGCGTGCCTTCAATGAATGGCCCCAACGTGGTGCATTGATTGCTGCCATCGAGAGGCTTCCTGAAAGCGGTGAGTGGGATGAAGACGGAGTTCGGCAGATGCTCGGCGAACTTGCTCGGCCCGTTTTTTAAATCCACCGGGGGCAGACCCATGATCTGCGGTGACACCTGTCCTTCAAGCGATCTTCCCGTTGGTCGGGGCGAGAATCACCCCTCTTGTTGCCCCGCGCACCACCGGTTCCAGAGCGGTTCCCGTTCGGCAAACTCCTCCGGCGTCAGGGGCACCCCGGGAGGCTTGCCCCAGATGTCGAAGTACGCCTGTGCCCAGTTCGTCCGGCGAGCCTTGGGCTGACCTGCCTTTTTGGGCTGGATGCCCTGTCCGCGCCGGTAGGCCTCGTGCTGCTGGCGGCGTCTCTCGGCGCGTTCGTCGTCGGTCAGATCGAGCCGAGGACGCCCACCCTTAGTTCCGTGGGCGGCACCCTTGATGCCGTGCTTGCCCTGGGCGCGGGCGACGTCGGGCGGGATGTTCATGGCGGCAGTCTGGAACGAGGCGAAGGACTATTCAAGGGGGTTTTTGTCGCTGTCAGTTATGGTTTTATTAAGCAAGGAAAGGACCGGGTGCCCGGCGCGGCCCCTATCGCGGCCCGCAGCCGGGCCTCCCCGCCTCTCTTGGAATCCCCCCAACCCACCAACAGCCGGAGCCACGGAAAC
>CAMPGU010000022.1 GCA_946885645.1 uncultured Haloferula sp. | reverse complement strand
TACATGTATTCCCCGATGACCCACGGCTTGCGCATGAATTCCCGCGCCCGTTCGAAATGGCCAAGCAGCCAGATTCCCATGAACGTGGGAATCAAGAGCGCCCAGCGCGGGATCAGCCTGGGAATCACCAGTCCCCCGATGGCGATCAAGAGGAATGCAGCAACGGTCCAACTGAGCAGCGAATGGAACTTGCCCTGCCAGTTGCTGAATCCCTGCGACAGCAATGCCACCGCTTGGTTCGCCCGCATGGCTTCCGGAATCCGGAACCAGTACCACACGCCGAAGAAGAACACGAAGATCAGCGAAACCATGGTGACATGCGAAAGCTTCTCGATCACCCAATATCGGGCTGACGGATTGTCCTTCGTGAAGAAAGCGGTGCAGAACCAGACGAAGACTGCTCCGGTCATGAACGCGAAGGCGGTGCGGAAGCCGAGTTGAGGCAGATACAGCGGAGCGGTCATCGCGTCGATGAAGGCGCGGCTTTGGCTCCATTCCCCGGTGTTCATCATGAAGCCGAGTACGGCGACAATGAGCGCCATCGTGATCCAGGACATGATGCTGAGCGCGATGCCGATCTTGATGTGCTTGCGCTTCTTTTCCGGCGTGTCCGATTTCTTCCAGCTCAGGAACCACCACATGATCAGGCAGACTTCCGAGATGAAGACGAGCCACTCGGCAAACCAGCCGAAGAAAAACACCCGCAACAAGCTTCCGATGCCGAAGGGAGCGAACAGCGAGGTCGAGAGCCAGATGCCGACTCCGGTCATCGCACCGATCGTCGTGGTGACGAGAAAGACGACGAAGGCGATGCGGTAGGCCAGCCGGTCAATGTCCGGGCGGTTGTGCTTGTGTGCCCACCATTCCATGAAGGTGAGGATCGGATAAGCGCCCACCGCAAGCGGGTGGTTGATCAGGACGTGGATCGATGCGATCAATCCGATGATCAACCGGCCCCCGGCGATGTGATCGAGGTAGTAAGGAGGAAAGTCCATGGCCCCTCCTACGGCTCTCCGTCGAATTCGTGAATGTGACCGAATGCCGCAGCTCGCACAAACCTCGTAGCTGCGTTGGCTCTGCGACAATCGGTCGCGTTTCTTCAGCGCGTTTCGGGCGTGCCTGAAAACGATTTCGGACATAGCGTTTCCCATCGAAGCCGACCCACCGCCATCTGTTTCCGCGATTTCGCTCCGCTGGTTCCTGCGACTGCGATGGGTGGCTGCATGTGGTCAGGCGGCAAGTATCCTTGCCGCGCATTTCTACTTCGGACTGGAGCTTCCTTGGGCCGCCCTGATCGGGGTGCTGATGGCAACCGTATTCTCCAACCATTGGTTCCAGGACTCCTCCGACTGGTCGCCCCGCAAGACAGCCAGGCGGCTTGGAATGGTCATCGTCATCGATCTCCTGTTGCTGACATTGATGCTGTATTTCACCGGCGGCATCCACAATCCCTTCGTCGGCTTCTATCTCCTGTTGATCGCCGTAGGTGCGATGACACTCTCGGCGAGAGCACTGATCGTAGTCCTTTGCGTCAGCCTGTCGGCAGTGCTCCTGATTTCATTCAGCCACGTCCCGTTCCACGGAAGAGATTCCATCGTCGCCCAAGGTCGCCTTGTTTATCCGTTGTTCCTCGGAGCGTGGATCCTCTCGCTGGTAATGATCGGAGGATGCATCGCGTTCTTCCTCTACCGCATGAACGCAAGCCTGAAGGCGCGGGACCAGTCCCTGTCCGAAGCCGGGAAGCGGATCATCGATGCCAACCGCTTTCAATCTCTCGCCACCCTCGCGGCTGGCGTAGCGCATGAACTCGGATCGCCGCTGGGAACCATCGCTGTGGCAAGCAAGGATCTGATCCGCGAGCTTGAGCGCTCGGGGGCAGATCCTCACGTGCAAGAGGACGCAAAACTGATCCGGAGCGAAGTGGATCGTTGCCGGGCGATCCTCAGAAGGTTGGACCGGGATTCCACACGGGCAACGGGCGAGGCATTGCAGCAATGCACGATTGAAGAATTGGCCGGCCGTCTGAAGGAGTTCCTTCCCTCCAAGGCTTTTGAGCGGCTCGTTGTTTCCGACCTTACGGAAGGGCGTCGTGTCACCACTTCGGTTCAGGCAGTGTTGCAATCGCTGGTGGTCCTGATCGAGAACGCCTGTGAAGCCGATACTTTGGGAGGGAAGGTCACGGTCAATGCCAGGATCGGAACCAACCATGATCTCATCTTCCAAGTGATCGACATCGGGCGCGGAATCACCGATGCGGAGCGTCGCCGTATCGGCCAACCCTACTACACGACAAAAAAGGATGAGTCGGGAATGGGGCTCGGGCTTTTTCTGGTTCAAACCCTCACCGCCAACCTTGGCGGCTCCTGCACTCTTTATCCGAATGCCGGTGGCGGCACCTGTGCCACCCTGATCCTCCCTCTTCAACCCGAACCGATCACCATGCAATGAACGCTTTCCGAATACTGATCGTGGATGACGATACCATTTACCGGGACCGGCTGGCGCGATCTTTCCGCATGGGGGGTCATGAAGTTGCCGTGGCGGGCGACGGCGACAGGGCGATTGAAATGGCGCGGGATTTCAATCCGACTGCGGCCGTAATCGATCTGCGGATGCCGGGAATGGGTGGACTGGAATGCCTCAAGGCTCTGATGGGTTATTACCCCGCAGTAAAGGCAGTGATGCTGACCGGCTATGGAAGCATCGCCAACGCCATTGAGGCGGTCAGGGCCGGAGCAACAGACTACCTTACCAAGCCTGCGGACGCGGACCAGATCCTCGCCGTGCTTTCGGGAAAAGCAGTAGCTTCCAGCGAAGGGTCCCAAACGGTTCCTTCGCTGGAGCGACTGGAGTGGGAACACATCCAGCGGGTGCTCCACGATCATAATGGCAACATCAGCCACACCGCCGAAGCACTGGGCATGCACCGGCGGTCGCTCCAGCGCAAACTTCAGAAGTATGCGCCCAACCGTTGAGGGCTACTTCTTGGCCGCTTCTTCCAGCTCCTTGAGCTTCGCCCGGTTGACGGGTGCCCTGATATCCTTCCACTGCTCACGGAATTCCTTCGCGTCTTCCGGAGTCACGACATCCGCTTTGTTATCGAAGGAATTGCGGACGTAGGTCAGGAGTGCCGCCAGTTTGTCGTCAGTGGGAACACCTCCCTCCATAGGTGCCATCATACCGAGGAAATCCTGATTCTCCTTGGCGATTCCCTTGAGGACGACAAGGGCGAAAACGGCGGGATCACCATTGACGAACGGCGAGGCCGAGAGCGAAGGGACCATCTTGCGGGGACCGGCGGCAATGCCTTTTCTGTCGGGACCATGGCATGCCATGCACGAGGCGAAGGCAACCTTTACAGCTTCCATGAGTTTGGCGTTTTCGGCTTCGTCCGGCGCGGATGGAAGAACGAGAGCGAGGAGGAGTGCGATGGCGTATGTTTATTCGATGAGTCAAAACCCGAGAGCGCGGCATCCTGTGAACTGACCGCCAAGAGGGTCTTCCTATCCGGAGTGGAATGGCACTTAGTTTAGCCGGATTTTCCGGCGAAGCCGCTACTGCTTGCCGAGGTTTCCTTGCCACCAACCTCCCGGCCGCGGAATCGTCCCGCGAGGTCTTTCGTTGGATGCGGGTTGGAAGTCCTACCTCAGCGACAACTGGCCCACCAGGCTGCGCCTTGACAAGGCCGGCCTGAGCGGGAGTCCGGCATCGGAGAACCTGTTCAGTGACGTGACCCGGAGCACGGCGGATCTTCCCCACGATTTGGGCGTGGATGTGCCGGAACCACGATTCAAGAAACTCGGGCCGGGGTTTGAGCAACGGGCATCGGCTGGTACCGCCGCTCACTCGATCTGCCGACGGCCGATGCCGACAAGCGCATCGACGGCGTGTTCCGCGACGCGACGGTCTGGGTCAACGTCTGGCTCGTGCGCCGTCACGAGGGCTGTTGCTATCCGTGCAGCGACGACATCACGAACGTCTTCAAGCTCGGCGAACGCAATGTCCTCGCCGTCCGCGTGAAGAACGGCGGAGGAAAGGGCTGGCATGTATGCGGCCACAAACGTGGACATCGTCGGCAAACCCGATCCCGTGTTCTGGTCGCGCGACCCCTTCAACGGCCGGACGCACGTGGTCGTGCAGGCTTCCCGCGATGCCAGCACGCTCAGCCTGACCGCCAGTGCCATCGGACTTGCGCGACCATTGTTCCATGAGGCACGCGGTCGCATCGCGCCGAAGCGTTCCTGCTGGCAAAGTATCGACCCAATTAGCGGCGGCGGCTGGATCGCGGACGGCCCACCGCTGGACCACGCCGACTACGACGTCCGCCTGCGGCCGACCGGGTGGCAGTTCGTCCGCAGTCAGGGAGGGGCTTCTGCATGGTTGAAATCCAGCGGGCATCCCCCCCATAGTGGGCTCCATGAGCGAGATGTTCCAGCCTTCGGCACATGATTCGGGATCCTCCCGATGGGTGCCAGAGGTGTATGAAGAACTCCGCTGTCTGGCTGCCGCCCGCATGGCCCGCGAGGCGGACGGGCTGACCCTTCAGCCTACCGCGCTGGTCCACGAGGCGTGGATTAAGCTGAGCGCGCGCGACGACCGCAAGTGGAACGACCGTGAGCACTTCTTCCGCTCCGCCGCCTTGTCCATGCGCCGCATCCTGGTGGAAAGCGCCCGCCGCAAACGCCGCCGCTGCTCGGCACTCCAATCGCAGCGCGGAGCGACGGAAACCACCGGCGAAACACCCGAGGACCGGCTGCTGCGCATCGAGGAAAGCCTGAAGAAGCTCGAACAGCAGGATACCGAATGCGCCCGCGTGGTGATCCTCAAGTTCTTTGGTGGACTTACCAACCGCGAGGCGGCCGAATCCCTCGGTGTGACCGAACGCACCGTCGAGCGGCAGTGGGCCTATGCCAAATCCACCCTGCTGACCATGATCCGGAGCCAGGAGAACACCCGGGAAGACCCGTGATGAACGACGCGTCCCGCGAGATCGAATTGCTTCTGTTCGACGCAGTCCTGCAGATCGGCGACGACCCGACGCGGCGTGCTTTCCTCGATCAGACCTGCGCCGGTCACCCTGAAATGCGCGGACGCCTGGAGGAGTTGTTGGAAGCGCATCGGCATAGCGACGCCTATTTCTCCGGGGTCACCGAGGCCTGCGCGGCGGTCGCGGAGCCGTTCCCAAACGAGCCCCTGACGGATGGCACCGAGACCATTGACCGCATCGGAGCCTACCGGCTTTTGGAGCGCATCGGCGAGGGCGGCTGCGGGGTGGTTTACCTCGCCGAACAGGAGGAACCCGTGCGGCGGCGGGTTGCCCTCAAAGTAATCCGCCTCGGCATGGACACGGAACGCGTGATCGCCCGTTTCGAGGTGGAGCGTCGGGCGCTCGCGATGATGGACCATCCGCACATCGCCCATGTGCTGGATGCCGGCAGCACGCCGACCGGGCGTCCCTACTTCGTCATGGAGTGGGTGCGCGGGGTAAAAATCACGGATTTCTGCGACGAGCAGCGCCTCGGCATCCGGCAGCGGCTCGAATTGTTCATCGAGGTCTGCCAGGCCATTCAGCATGCCCACCAGAAAGGCGTTATCCATCGCGACATCAAGCCGTCGAACGTGCTCGTGTGGATGCAGGATGGAAATCCGCAGCCCAAGGTCATCGATTTCGGCATCGCCAAGGCCACCGACGGCTCCGAACTAATGCCCGGTCTGACGGAGGCCGGCGGCCAGCCGATGGGCACGCTCGCTTCGATGAGTCCGGAACAAGCGGCCAGCGGCGGCATCGATGTGGATACCCGCAGCGACGTCTACAGCCTCGGCATCATGCTCTATGAGCTGTTATGCGGTCGCCCACCGTTCGACCCGGCGGAACTCGGCGCGGCAAGCTACCCGGCGGCCCTTGAAATCCTGCTCCACCGCGAGGTCCCGACGCCATCCCTGACCATTGCCGGTTTGGCACGCGCGGATGCGGCCGGGCTCGCCGCCTGCCGCGGCACGGATCCAGCCAAATGGATCAACGCCATCAAGGGCGACCTCGACCAAGTGGCCATGAAGTGCCTGGAAAAGGACCGCTCCCGCCGCTACGAGACCGTCAACGGCCTCGCCCTTGATCTGGGGCGTTTTCTTGCCAACGAACCGGTGGCGGCCCGCCCGCCGAGCCGGTTCTATCGGTTCCGCAAGTTCGTCGATCGCAACCGCGCCGCCTGTGTTTCCGCCCTTCTCATCACCCTCACGGTACTGGCTGGCCTCGCCGTTTCCACCGGCATGTATCTGCGCGAAAACGCTGCGCTGAAGGAACAACAACGCCTGCGCCAGCAAGCCCAGGCCCGCGCCAATGTTTCCCAAGCTTCGCTGCTGCTCAGCCAGGGCCGCACCGACGAGGCCGACGCCACCCTCCGCCAATCGCCCCTGAGCACCATCGAACCCTCCCGCGAAGCCACCGAGGTGTTCCGCTCCCTAGGCGACTGGCACCTGCTGCACCACCGCTGGAACGCCGCGGCCGAATGCTACCTCCTGTTGCCGCTCGCCAACCGTTTCATCCCGAGCGAGGAAATCCCCGACACGGGTGACATGATTCGCACCGCCCCCGTGTTGCTCCTGGCCGGCATGGACAAGTCTTACGACGCGCACCGGGTGGTCCTCGCCGAGCGCTTCGCCGGCACCACGACGCTCAATACCGCCGAGCAACTCGTGAAGATGTGCCTGCTCAGGCCCGCGCCGTCCGGGTTCATCGAACGCCTGCAACCGGCTGCGGCATTTCTCAAGCAGAACGCGTCCGCCGATTCACCCAGGATGACCCTGTTGGCAAACACCGCCCTCGCGCTCTATGAACTGCGCGCCGGGAACCCGGCCGAGGCCATCATCCGGGCGGATCGCGCCCTCGCGCTGGTTGACCCCGCCAGCGGCGATTTCGACGTCTTCCTCGGCTCAATCCTCGTGATGGCCTGCCAACAGACCGACGACGTCGCGCGCGCGGAAGCCCACGCCCGGATCGTGCGGCATTTCGTTGAGACTCATGGCGATGCCTTCGAGCGGCCCGGTGCGCCCGACGCCACCTACTTCGTGCCCGTGATTGAGCGCGCCTTGGCCATCATCCTCGCGCGCGAGGCGATGGCCAGGTTTCCCGCAGCTTCGAATTCGCGCAGATAGGTCCGCCGTTTGGACCGGGTGGAAAAAATTTTCCATCGCCGTGTCGGGTTTTTCCCCGCTGGTCACCTTCTCCTTGGGAATGTGTCCGGTCGCGAACCTTAACCAGGCACGTCCGCACTTCCGATTTATACCACTGCCGACCATGAAAAACCCTCGCCGAAATGTATTGCCCCCCGTCATCGCCCTAGCCTTCACCTGCGCCGCGGGCCAGGCAGGAGTCATCAGTTACAACTGGGATTATTACGGCACGGTTCCCGCCGATCCGACTTCTTTCGCTGGCGTCGTGTCCGCCGCAAATTGGAACAATTCCTACCCCGCAACTCCAAACCCGCCCACCGTCGGCAACCCCACCACTAACCTGAAGGACGACTCGGGCGTTGCCACCGCGGTGGACATCCATTTCAGCGGTACCAACCAGTGGCACCTTGGTCCCTTTTGGACTGGCGCGCCCCAGGACGTGGACGGAACCCACAACAAACGACTACTCAAAGGCTACGTGGATATGGTCGGAGGCAACCCCGTGACGGTCAACCTCGCCGAGATCCCCTATGCAAAATACGACATCTACGTCTATTTGAGTGCCGACACAGCAGGCCGCGAAGGCCACGTGACGGATGGCACCAGCACGTTCTATTTCCAAACCTATGGCAGCGACGCGGTCAGTGGCGACAACGCTGTGTTCGTCCAAGCAACCGAGACCAGCGATCTGACTCCGAATGCGGCGGCCACCTATGCCCGTTTCACCAATCTGACGGGAACCAGCCAGAGTTTGAGTGTCTTTGCCGAGGGCAATGGCGGTATCGCCGGCATCCAAGTGGTGGAAGTGGAATTACCCCCGACCCCGCAGAACCACGGCACCTGGACGGGCGGAGACGGAGACTGGAGTGATAGTGCGAACTGGTTGAATGCCACCGTTGCACAAGGTGCGGACCGGACGGCCACTTTCAATGGCACCAACCCCGCCACGGCCACCATGAATAACATTTTTTCGATCGGTTCGCTGCAGTTCTCCGGAGCGGATCACACGATCGCCGCGGGCACAGGCAGCTTGCTTTTGCAGGGCTCGCTGGCAACACCACAAATCTCGGTGGCATCGGGCCGGACCGCGACCATCGCCTCCAGCCTGCTGGGTAGCAATGGTCTGCAGAAGACTAATAACGGCACACTCATCCTTTCCGGAAGCAACGCCGTATCGGGCACTACCGAGGTCATCGAAGGCTCGCTGATCTATCAGAATGGCTACTCCTCCGAATCTCTTGTGATCGCCACCGGTGCGGTGCTCGAACTCAACGCGGCTGTTGGCACTCTCAACGGTGCCGCGACCACCTTCAGCGGCGGCGGCACGCTGCGCAAAACCGGCTTTGAAACCCTCATCTGGCCCGCAAGCATCGCCACCTTCGCGCTGGAGTCCGGCGCGCTCATCGACGTGCGGGAAGGCACCTTGGTCGCCGGCTCGGATGCCAACGAAGTGTGGTCGGGAAACTCTTCCGATCTCAACGTCGAAGCTGGAGCCACCTTCAAAACCGTCGAGGCCAATGCCCGGGTCAACAAGATCACCGGCTCCGGCAGCATCGGTACCGGCTACAACGGAGGCGGCTACCAAAGCCTGACCGTCGGCGTGGCGGATGGCAGCAGCACCTTTTCCGGCTCCATCACCAACACCGAGGATAATCCCCTGTTCGTCGGCAACCTCGTCAAGGAAGGCTCCGGAACGATCACGCTGGCGGGCATCAACACCTACACCGGCAACACCACCATCGACAACGGCACACTGGAGCTCGCCGGTGACGGGCAACTGACGTTCGTTGTGTCGGACTTCACCTCCAATTCCGTCAGTGGTTCCGGCATCGCAACGATCAAGGGCGATTTCTCCCTCGACACCTCCGCCGTCACCGGCACGGCCGGCGGAATCTGGACACTGGTCAACCTTGCTGGTCTCGACCCGACTTCGTCCTTCGACGATCCTACCTTCTCGGTCATCGGCTTCGACGACCTGGACAACGACGGCGTCTGGACCATGAGCGACGCCAAAGGCGATTGGTCGTTCTCCGAGGCCACCGGTGAACTCACACTCGTCATCGGCGCCGACTACGACACTTGGAAATCCGCCAACGGCGTGACCGGTGGCGAAAACGATGACGACGACAACGACGGCCTCACCAATCACGAGGAATACGCCTTCGGCCTCGATCCCACCGGCGGGTCCTCGATCAACCCGATCACCATCCCGCTCAACAAGGCCGCCGGCACCTTCAGCTACACCCGCCGCCTGCAAAGCATGACCGGACTGGCCTACAGCATTTGGACATCCACCGACCTCGTGACTTGGGCTGAAGACACCGGCGCCACCGAGGGCGCTCCGACGGTCAATGGCGATGTCGAAACCATTCCCATCACGCTGTCCTCACCACCCATGGCACCTGCGACCTTCATCCGTGTGCAAGCCGAATGAGCCATTGCCTAACACTAACCCTGGGGAACGCGAACCATCATTCTCCCACCCCGTAAAAACCCAGCACCATACAGATGAACCAAAAAACTCTATTCGTCCTGTCCGCCTCGCTGCTCGCGCAGCTCACCTGCGCCCACTCGGCGGTGATCAGCTACAACTGGGACTATTACGGCACGATTCCCACGAACTCGACTTCACTTGCTGGCGTCGTGTCCGCCGCAAATTGGAATAATTCCTACGATGGGACAGGCGCATCGACTACTCCGCCCACGGTCGGTAGCCCTGAGCTCAACCTGATCGACGACAGCGGCAATGGAACCACCATGGACATCCATTTCAGCGGCACCGGCCAGTGGCACCTCGCTCCCTTTTGGACTGGCGTGCCTCAGGACGTGGATGGAACTTACAACAAAAGCTTGCTCAAAGGCTACGTGGACATGGTGGGAGGCAACCCGGTGACGATCAGCCTCGCCGAGATCCCCTACGCCCAATACGACATCTACATTTACATGAGTTCCGATACATCGGGCCGCGAAGGTTATGTGACGGATACAGCCAGCACCTTCTTCTTCAGCACCTACGGCAGTGACGCGATCAGCGGCGACAACGCTGTGTTCATCCAGTCCACCGAAACCAGCGACTTCGGCACCAACGCTGCGGCCACCTACGCCCGGTTCTCCAACCTAACCGGATCCAGCCAGAGTTTGAGTGTTTTTGCGGCGGGAAATGGCGGTATCGCCGGCATCCAGGTGGTACAGGTCCCGGAGCCCTCCGCAGCGCTTCTCGGCGGTCTTGGAATGCTGGCCCTGTTCCGTCGCCGCCGCTGAGCCTCCGTTTTCAAAAGATCCAGCGGCCGGGCCTTCGCTTGGAGGCCCGGCTATTTTGTAATTCGATTGTATTCCCTGCTTCACATGAGACTGCTCCACCCGCTCGCCCTGATCATCGCCGCGGCCCTCTTCCTTCATACGGCAGCCAAGGCGGTGGATATCCCCGTCTTGACCTCGCCGGACGGCAGCATCTCCGTTTTCGTGGGAACAAGCGGCGGACTCAACTACGCCGTACAACTGGATGGTGCCGCCCTGGTGGTGCCATCGCAGCTTGGCCTCGTTCTTTCCGACGGCACGCGCCTGGGGCAACAGCCGGAAGTCCTTGAAGCGGACCTGCGCCTCAACGACACAACCTGGAACAACAGCTTCGGAAAATTCTCCACGGTGCGCGACCACTTCCGCGAGCTGCGCGTCCGCCTGCGCGAGCCGCGCCCAATTCCTGCCGCTCCGATGGAATTCGAGGTGCTCGTCCGCGCCTATGACGATGGCGTGGCCCTGCGCTATGTCCTGCCCCGACCGACCGTGCCGTCAGCCGTCACCGTGACCGAGAACCTCACCGAGTTTCTCTTCACCGGTGATCACCGCGCTTGGATTGGCGGCGGCTCCGATGCGGAGTGTTTGTATCCCGAAATCCACCTCAGCCAGATGCCCGCCGGCCACCGCATCCTGCCGCTGGTCGTCGAGGCGCCAAATGCCTTGGTTGCGGTGGCCGAGGCCGACGCGCGCGACTGGTCCAGCTCCATGCTTGTCTCGACCGGACAGCCCGGTGTCTTCGGAGCCAAAGCCTCGCTGGTTTCCCAAGTGAATTCCCAAACTCCGCGCGCGTCCGCCTGGCACACGCTGCTCATCGCCCGGAATGCGGGTGCTCTCACAACCTCCACGTTTCTGCTCAACCTGGCCACGCCCTCACAGATCGCCGACACCTCCTGG
The DNA here is from genome assembly GCA_946885645.1 of uncultured Haloferula sp. Next base: position 14,680 of record CAMPGU010000022.1, on the reverse strand, counting down.
ATCAAGCCCGGCATCTCCGCCTGGGACGTGTGGTGGACCGGCAACAATCCATACTGGACCCAGCACAACGGTCTCTACGCCCGCGGCAACACCCAGTCCCACAAGGATTACATCGACTTCGCCGCCGAGATGGGCTGGCCCTACATGCTCATCGACTGGTTCTGGTATGACCAGGACAGCAGCGATCCGCAAACCGCCATCAAGGCATTGTCCCACATCGACATGCCGGCCCTCATGGCCCACGCCGCGTCGAAAGGCGTGAAATTGATCCTCTGGGTGAACTCGAAGAACATCCCGTCGATCGGGGCAAACACCTTGTTCGCCACCTACAAGCAATGGGGGGCCGCCGGGGTGAAAATCGACTTCTTCCAGAACAACGGCTCGCAGGGAACCCAAAAGTGGATGGAGGAACTGGCCGCCGCCGCCGCCAACCATCTGTTGGTGGTGGATTTCCATGGCGTTCACACGCCCACCGGTCTGTCGCGCACCTGGCCGAACGTGCTCACTCAGGAAGGCGTGCTTGGAGCCGAATACGTCAAGCTCGGCCAAGCCTTCACGCCGGAGCAAATGGTGCGGCTGCCCTTCACCCGCGGGCTGCTAGGATCTGCCGACGTCACGCCGGGCGGCTTCCTCAATGTCCGGGCTGACCAATTCGTCCCTAACTCGGTTCCCTCCACGGTCACCGGCACCCGCGCCCGACACCTGGCTTTCGCGATGCTGATCGACTCGCCCTACCTCTGCCTGGGCGATGCCCCGGCAAACTATCGGGAAGAGCCCGGTCTCAACTTCTTCCGCAAGCTCCCCAGCACCTGGGACACGACCCGCGTGCTGTCGTCCGGCTTGATGACCCATCTCGTCCAGGCACGCCGCAAAGGCGATTCCTGGTGGATCGCCGGCATGAACTTGCAACAACCGCTGGAACTCGATCTCAACCTGGATTTCCTCGGCGATGGAAATTACACCCTGACCACCTACGGCGACACTCCGCAGTCCAACCAGGAACCGACCTCCCTCGCCGAACAGACCCGCGTGTTCACGCGCGGCGAGACGATCCACATCCGCATGGAAAATACCGGAGGCTTCGCCGCCACCCTCCGGCCGGTCGCCATCCCGGCCCAGCCCGGCATCATCAGCTACCACTGGGACTACTTTGGCACCATTCCCAGCGATGGGTTCTCCCAAGCTGGGGTGGTTCCCGCCGCGCACTGGAACAATTCCTATCCTGCCCGGACTTCGCCGCCCACCGCCGGCGACCCGGCCACCAGCATCAAGGACAACAGCGGCTCCGCCAGCCCGCTCGACATCCATTTCAGCCACAGCGCCCAATGGCAGCTCAACCCGCTGAACACGTCGCCCGCCCGGGACCTCGACGGCTCCTACAACAAAAGATTGCTCAAGAGCTATGTGGACATGTCCGGCGGCAATCCCCAGACACTCACCCTGTCGGAAATTCCCTACGCCAATTACGTTATCTACGTTTACCTCAGCGCCGACATGTCGGACCGCGAGGGCTACGTGACCGATGGAGTCGGCACATTCCATTTCCGCACCTACGGCAGCGGCGCGATCAGCGGCGACAACGCCGTATTCATCCAGGCGACTGAAACCAACGACCTGCCCGTCAACGCCGCCGCCACCTACGCCCGCTTCGCCAATCTCAGCGGTTCCAGCAAGAACATCACGGTCCATGCCGCAGGCAATGGCGGCATCGCCGGCTTCCAGATCGTGGAAATCCTGCCAGCCATTGACGACTACGATACTTGGAAATCCGCCAACGGCGTGACGGGTGACGAAAACAATGACGACGACAAGGACGGCCTCACCAATCACGAGGAATATGCCTTCGGCCTCGATCCCACCGGAGGGTCCTCGATCAACCCGATCACCATCCCGCTCAACAAGGCCGCCGGCACCTTCAGCTACACCCGCCGCCTGCAAAGCATGACCGGACTCGTCTACAGCGTCTGGACATCCTCTGACCTGGTGGCCTGGACCGAGGACACCGGTGCCACCGAGGGTATTCCAATCCCTGACGGTGAGGTCGAAACCGTGCCGGTCACCTTGTCCTCGCCTCCGACCGATGCCACGTTCTTCGTCCGGGTGAGGACTCCATAGCGATCGAATCCCCGGGCTCCACCCGGTGAGACAAGAAGCCCTAGAACAGGGGACGGTGGGGCTCCCTATGAGGTAGGCCACCTCCGCCTCCTCGGCGAACCTCGCGGTGGCTTTCGAGATCAGCGGGTCGGGCCGGATGATCGGCGTGGGCAACGGCGATACTAACAGCCACAAGCCCGAGGAGTTTCTTTCGTCCGTGCCGTGCTCGATCAAGCTGGGCGACTGGCGTTGGAAGCTGGCGGACGTGCCTGAGAACGGCGGTGCCTTGCCGGAATACGCGAAGGATTTCGACGATCTCCAATCCGTTCAGATGTGAACGGATCAGTCCCGTGGTGATCTCCTTCCCCCGTTTTCTTGCACATTGGCCCAGAGGTCCAAGTAGCACTTGCTGCGTTTGTGAGGTGAATGCTCCGCCTGCAACGGCACAGGTAAGAACCGGAGCACCTCGGTCCTGAGATGCAGCAGTTGTTCCGGGCAGGGAACCCGTCTTACGCCATCAGGCCACCGGATGATCTGCGGCGGCACCGGCATCGCCAAACAGGACCCTTAGTGCATCTATTGTGAAGGGACGGGACACGTGAGGTAGGCGCGAACCGATGCTTCCGATTGATTCGGAAGATCAAAACCGCGCGCGGAGATGCCGGGCGCTCTATATGGTTTTTAGATTCCTGGGCCATGGATCCTCGAATGCTCCACCGGACTTCCAGGGAGCGATTTCATCGTCCGTGCAGAAGCAGTTGCGGAACCTGGCGGCGAAGGTCTCAACCTCCGGAGCGTTGCCAATGATCGTCACCTCACACGACCGGTCTCCGAAGTCAGGGTCCAGGTCACTCATGCGCGACCGCAAAAGTTCGCGCTCTTCCGCTAGCAGGCGACCGTCAGCTTCGAGAATATGAGCGCGCCAGACCGCGAGAAGTTCCAATCCCATGGCACCACCTGCCTGATTCCACAGGAGCACGTGGTCCGGCCGGCTTGCCAGCCAGATGAAGCCCTTGGTGCGATAGACGCCAAGGGTCAGATGCTGCTGATAAAGTTCCATGAACCGTTGCGGATGAAGCGGCCTTCGGTCCCGGATCACCACCGGAATGATCTCCGGGACATCCCTCGCCTCCGACAACTCCTGCGGCCGGGGACGGCAGGCCGGAGCGTCAAGTAGGATTGCCGGGTCGATCTTACCGTAGGCACAAGCGACCAAGGTCGCCGACGGATTCAAAACCGCGATGGATTTGAAAATGACCGGGAGAACATCATCCGGCACGAGGTCGATCTTGGTCAGGACCACGACCGTTGCGGCCTTGACCTGCTCCGCCAAGAGGTTCTCTGCTCCATACCCGCCGGTTTCCTCCGTGCGGGCGAGGAGCCGCATCAATCCGATGCCCCCGTCATAGTCATGATAGAGCGCCCTTGCATCCACGAGGGTGGCGACAGCTCCAAGAGTGACGCCGGCAGTGTTCCTCAGCTCGTTGATCACGCTGATGGGATGTGACCCACCGGAGGTCTCCACGAAGACGTGTTCGATCCCATTATCGTTCATCCGGCCAACAGCTTGGGAGAAATCAGCGCTTCGGCTCGAAGAGATCGATCCGTTGAACAGACTGATCAGGGTTCCTTGTTTTTCGGAAACGCGATGGCCTTCGCGCAGCAACTCCCCGTCCACTTCCAGTTCGCTCAGATCGTTGACGATCACGCCAAAGTTTCGTCCGGCCCCGTGTTCCCGGATCAAGCGTCCCAGAAAGGTGGTCTTCCCCGCTCCCAGGAAGCCGGTGATCAGGGTGACTTTCATGAATGAAGATTCTCGGATGGGAGCACGGGCGAATTCACAGGCGCGGGTTGCGGAAGTTCAGAGGGTGAGCTTGAAAGGACGCGGCACGGAGGCTTCACGGAAAGAGGCACGGAGGAATTCCTCGCGGAGGCCGGGGCCGATGAAGACGGCCGCCGGTTTCATGCCCTCCTGGGCTCTCACCTTGATGATGCGGGGGGATTCAAAAGGGTCGTCAGTACGATTGAAGTAGGCCATTTCCGTTTCGGACAGGCGGGCGAGTCCCTTGACCCGGAGGATGTCACGGGGAAGACCGAGCAGCCATTGGCGCAGGCGGTCCTCGCTGATGGCAGGAGGCTCCACATGCACAGCCACGTGGTGGTGTCCGTGAGGGATGGGATCGCTGGTGTCTGGCGCGGGCAGAATGTCGGCGGCGGTTTCGCGCAGCAGGAGTTCGACGAATGTCTCGGCATCGAGCCGGGGTGCGCGGGGATTGAGTTCCAGCAAGTCGTCGCGCAGCCGTTGTTTCTGTTGGTCGGTGGCGAACTCGCCGCGATTGGTGAGAATGGCGCTGGCGGTGCGGACTTGGGCGCGCTCGATCTCTTTGTCGGCTGGGAGCTGCCGTTTCGCCCAGCGGGCTTCGTTGATGGCGGTCACCTGGAGAATGGGGCCAATGACCTCGCGCAGGGAAGCGGTGAGCGTGAGGGTCTCGATGAGGCGGAAAGGATCGGTGGTGCCGTTTGCCTCGATGATGACGAGCGGGCGGATGGAAATCGGCACGCGCAGGATCGCGTCGATGAGGCTGTCCGAGTCATCGCAGCAGACACAACCGGCGACGAGGCCTTTGATTTCCGCACCGAGGCCCTTCAGGGTGAATGCGTCGATGGCGGCGTTGAGAAAATCGTTGAGGATCACGTAGGGCGCGCGCGGTACGTTCGCGAGTCGCGGCAGGAGGTCGCGGATGAAGGTGGTTTTCCCGGCACCGAGGAAACCGGCGACGATGAGGATGGGGATGCGGTCGGAGGACGGGGTCATGTGCGGTGTCGGCATGGCCGATGGATAGCTCTCGGATGAGTCGAAGTACGGTGCGATCACTCCATGGTGCGCGGGATCTGCGAGGAGTGGTGATGAACGATGGGACGCTCCGACTGCGGATCGATCACGAAGGTGAACCTTGCCTCGAACGCGTAAGGTTCACCGTCGATTTCGAAACGAAAGCAGTAGATGCCGCTGGCCACGGCTACTTGGCCGACGGCCTGCGCAGTGAAGGTCTTTTCGTGCAGTGAGACCGTTAGGCCGGGTCGTTGCGATAGACGGGTGAAGTATTCCCGGCGGCGAACATCTTCGCGGATGATGTGCGGGGAAAACGTAGGTAGCAGCACGCTGCTCATAGCATAAAGTGAGAGCAATGTCTCGAGGTCGCGGTTGTTGACCGCAGCCAGCCAGCGTTCACTAACAGAACGGGCTGCGGCAAGGATTGAGGCAGGATCCGGGGACGTGGTCATGTGAGGATTCTTAGCGGGCGGATGAGATGAATCATCTGGCAGAGTGCGAGCGCGGCCACGTGGACCAGCACGATGCAGGGGCCGGTAGGCAGATTGAGGGCGGCGGAGGCAGTGATGCCAACGGGAGGCGCGAGAAGGCCCAGCAACAAGGCTCCGCCAATGAGTCCGCGGAAGCCGCTGGAGGCGACCCGCGCGGCGGCGGCAGGCATGACGATGAGCGCGCTGAGAAGAAGCGCGCCGAGCATCTTCAAACCGACGGCGACGGTGGCGGCGACGAGGAGCGAGAATCCGTAGTGAAGTAGCGCCGGATGGATCCCGCGGGCGCGGGCGAGTTCAGGGTCCAGCGTGGCGAGCGTGAGCGGGCGGAGCTGGGTGAGGAAAAACAGGAGAACGACCGCGGCGAGCACGGCCTGGCGGGCGATGTCCGCGGGGCCGTTGGAGTAGATGCTGCCGAAGAGCAGGCCTTCGAGCATCCGGTGTCTCCCAAGCAGGGAGATGAGGATCACCCCGAGGGCGACACTGCCGGTGAAGGTGAAGGCGGTGATGGTGTCCCGTGAAAGCGGTGTGCGCTGGGACAGCCAGCCCATGCCCAGCGCGAGCAGGCAGGAGAAAATCAGGACATAAACCGAGGGATCGAGTTTCCAGCCGGTCCAGGCATCGATCATGAATCCGAGTGCCACGCCGGTCAGCGCGGAGTGGGCCAGCGCATCGCTGAAGAATGCCATCCCCCGCAGGTTCACGAACACGCCGAGCAAGGCGCACACCGGACCCAACAGCAGTCCGGAGATCAGAGCATGGCGCATGAAATCGTGGCGGAACAGTTCGATGAGATGCATGGCGGTTGGTCAGGCGACCGCGAGCAGCGGAGTTCCAAGCGCAATCCGTTGGGTTGCCAGGCCGTCGAGGAAGGATTCGTCGTGGGAAACGACCACCAGCGTGAGGTGATGTTCCTGGTGGAGGTGAAGCAGCAGCTCCTTCAGGCTTGTGGAGGCGGCGGGATCCAGATGGCTGGAGGGCTCGTCCAACAACAGCAGCGTCGGGTCATCGAGCAGCGCGGCGGCGATGCGAACGCGCTGAAGCTCTCCTCCGGAGAGGGAGTCGAGCGGGCGGGCGGCGAGGTGGGAGACGCCGAGGCAGTCGAGCTTCCCGCAGATGCCATGGCGCTGTTTGCGCGGAATGCCGCCCATCGTTGGGATGCGGCTGTGACAGTTGATGGCGAGGAACTCGGAGGCAGTGAGCGGGAAGTTCCGGTCGATGGGTGCGTGTTGCGGGACGTAGCCGGGTTTCTTCGTCGGGCGGCGGATGGTGCCCGAGCGGGGTTGGTGAATGCCAGCGAAGGCCTTTAGCAAGGTGGACTTGCCCGCGCCATTGGGACCGCTGATGCCCATGATTTCCCCGCGATGGATCGCGCAGGAAAAATCACCAAGGACCTCGCGGGTGCCGTGGCGCAAGGTGAGGGAGCGGGCTTCGAGCAGTGGGATATGGGAAGTCATGGGGCGAAGGCGGCGCGCAGGGCTTCGAGGTTTTTCCGCATACCTGTGAGATAGGCGTCCGGTCCTCCGTGTCCGACTTCCAGGGTGTCGAGTGTGGAAACCTTGGCCCCGGATTCGGTGGCGACGCGCTGGAGCAGGGCCGGCTCGTATCCGGTCTCGGCGAAGAGAACTTTCACCCCTGCGGCGCGGATGCGGTCGATGAGCGCGGCCAACTCCGCCGGTGCCGGGTCACGCTCGGGGAACTCGGAGATGTAGCCAATGGATGCGAGGCCGTAACGTTTCGCGAGGTAGGGAAAGGCATCGTGGAAGGTGACCAGCTTTTTCGATGGCAGCGGGCCGAGGATGCGCTGGAAATCGGCATCCAGTTCCCGTAGTCGGACAAGGTAGGCCGCGGCGTTCTTCCGATAGGTCGCGGTGCCATCCGGATCGGCGGCGCAGAGGGCGTCGCGGAGGGTTTCCACCTGATGCATGGCGATCACGGGATCGAGCCAGAGGTGTGGGTTCGGCTCGCCCGCATGCGGATCGGCCGTGCCGAAAGCGGGCGGGCTGGGAATGAGGTCGATGCCGGTGGAAAGATCGACTTTCTTCAGATCCTTCTTTGCGGCCTGGCTGATCAGATCAGCGAGCCACGGTTCCATGCCCGCGCCGTTGAAGACGAGGACATCGGCCTTGGCGATTCGGTCCATGTCCGCGGGGCGTGGCGAGAAATCGTGGGCGCCGACATCACCCGCGACAATCGATTCCACGATCGCGCGGTCTCCGGCGATGGCGGAGGCGTGGGCATGGACGGGCAGGAAGGTGGCGAGGACGCGTGGTTTTTTCGCGGCATTGGATGTTTTGGAATCAGCCGCCGGCTTGCATGCGCCGAGCAGAGCGATCAACGGGATGAGCAGGAAGTGGCGACGTTTCATGGTTGTGTTTGATCACGGAGCGTGTGGACCGCGATACGGCCGGAGACGGTGCCAGAGGCAAGCTGGAGACCGTCGGGCGACCAGCGGACAGTGGTGATTTCCTTATCCTCTCGCGCGATCAGGGCGGGGCCGTCCGAGTGATGAGGGAGCCAGAGGAGGACAAAGCCGTCGCGTCCGCCGGAGGCGAGATAGGGGCCGTCCTTCGGGAAATCCAATGCGGTGACTTCGCCCGGGTGACCGAAGAGTTGCAGCGGCTTCGCACCGCGCGGGCCGTTCTTGCCGAAGCATAGCCATACGGTGATCACAGAGCCTCCCCCGAGGGCGAGCCAAGGCAGGTCGGGAGCACCTCCGGTCTGCCAGGCGAAGGCTTTGATCTTGGCCTCGAAGCCCTGGATATAGAGTGGAGCGCGTCTTTTCGTGTCGAAGAGATGCACCGAGGGCGTCTGGTCGCTCGTGACCACCCAGCGGCCGTCCGGGCTCCAGGTGGTGAGCACGGCCGCCACGCCATCGTCGATGCGGGCGAAAGGCTCTTTTTGGCCGAGCCGCCACATCCGCGCCCCGCCGTCGCTGGCGGTAGCGAGTTGATCCGGCAACACAGGGTGCCACACGAAGTCGGTCACGGTCGAGCTGTGGCCATCGATGAGGTGCAGAGGTTCAAGCGTGGCAGCATCCATGACCTGCACGGTGCGGCCGATGGCGGCGGCGATGAGGGAGCCGTCGGCGTTCCAAGCGCAGCGCTCGGCCCATCCGCGAGGGAGCTGGTTTTCGCGCGAAGCGCCGGTGACCGGATCGTGGAGGCGGAGGATGCCATCCTGGCCGAAGATGGCGAGCAAGGCACCATCCGGGCTCCAGGCGATGCTGCCATTGCCACCGCGGTGAGCAGGGACTTCGAGGAACCCACCCTTCTTCAGATCGATGATTTTCGGCTTTCCGGTGCTGGGCAGGGCGGCGAGATGCCGGCCGTCAGGCGACCACCGTAGGTCGAGCGCGTAGTCATCGAGCTCTTCGCTCGAGGTCTGAGGAAGGAGCTTTGCGGCGGAGCGGATGTCAATCTCCTCATCCGCCAGGTCATCGGCGTTTGTCAGACGAGGCATTTGCGGAAGGATTGGTTGAGTTCATCGCGGTCGAGATCGCGGCCGATGAAGACGAGGCTGGTGCGGCGCGGCTTGTCTCCCCATGGGCCGCCGTCGGCGGGATCCAGCAGCATGTGGACGCCTTGGAAGATGAAGCGGTTCGGATCGCCCTTGATGGCAAAGACGCCTTTCATGCGGTAGATGTCGGTGCCGCGCTCGCGGAGAAGTTTGGAGAGCCAGGCATTGAGTTTTTTCTCGTCGCACTCTCCATCCGCCTCGATACCGACCGAGCTGACGGCTTCATCGTGGGTGTGATCCGGCTTGTAGGAAGCGGCTCGGACGGGCTGGAGTTCGCCTGAGTCCGATAGAAAACGCAGCCCGAGCTCTTCCGGGTAGTGTTGGGTGAAGATGGCGAGCGGTCCCGGCGAATCGACTGCGCAGGTCCAGCTCATGGGGTCTTCGGTGAGGATAAGATCGTAGGGTGAACCATCGGCTGTCATGACCGAGCCGGAGGGTGCTTCGCGGGCGGGATGGGAGAAGGCGCGGACGGCGGCCTCGCGGGCGATGGCAAGCGACCCCTCATCCGTACCCGGAACGGGAAGGATGACGGCGGTCATGGATGGGTCCGGGTTTTCGGAGGCTTCCAGCTTGAGGGTGCCGGCCGGAGCATCGAAGATACCGCCCCATTCGAAGGGATATTCGGGATCAAGGAAACGCGGGTCGATGCCGATGGCGCGGTCGAGATTGAAGCCGCCGATGTCGAGCACGCTGGCAATCGGGACGTTCGAGTTTTGGCAGCGCTGGAGACGGGCGACGCCGTTGATGCTCTTGATGCGTGCTTCGAGGGCGTCCAGATCGGCCGGGGTGACGAGATCGGTTTTGTTGAGAAGGATGGAATCGGCGAACGCGATTTGTTTGACGGCCTCCTCGCTGGAGTCGAGATGAAGCGGTATGTGGCGGGCATCGACGAGGGCGACGATGGCGTTGAGGGTGAGTTTTTCCTTCATGTCATCATCGACAAAGAAGGTCTGAATCACCGGGCCGGGATCAGCGAGGCCGGTGGTCTCGATGAGGATGTGGTCGAACTGCTCGCGGCGCTTCATCAAGCTGCCGATGATGCGGATAAGGTCGCCGCGTACGGTGCAGCAGATGCAGCCATTGTTCATCTCGAAGATCTCCTCATCGGCATTGATGACGAGTTCGTGGTCGATGCCGACCTCGCCGAATTCGTTCTCGATCACCGCGATGCGCAGGCCGTGGTTTTCGGTGAGGATGCGGTTGAGAAGGGTGGTTTTTCCTGAGCCGAGGAATCCGGTGAGGACGGTGACGGGTAGTTTGTGATTCATGGGATAAATGTCATTCGACCCGGAGGAGTTGGATTCACCCGGGAATCGGGGAAGCTCTCACGCGCACGCGCAGGCCGATGTGCGTGATCCCGATGTCGAAGTCCCAAGACGGACGCGGCGACTCCGGCGCATCGGCGCATCGGCGCCGATCAACCGCCGGCCGAGCGGTGGAATTCTGAGTGTTGCATCGTTTCGCGCGGCCATTGCGACCAAACCGTGAAGTTACCCGGCGACAGGGTTCGGAGGGCATCTTTCAGGCGAGGAATCGGCTTGAACGAGCCAGACCCGCCGGATCGGCAAGGAAACGGCCGAGCCAGTCGATGGCCGCTTCAGGGGGCAACCATGCTTTTGACTTCGGAAGTTTCTTAAAGGTTCGATAGCATGAGGTCCGGTAGTCCCTCCCGCCCAATCGAAGGATCTGCTGCTCCCAGGAGAGCCACCATGAAAAGAACGGGAGGCCTGTTTCCCAAAGTGCCGAGGGACTGGGTGACCGGCCGATTCCGACCGACCATTCGCCCGGAACCGGAGGCTTCCCGTGAACCCACGGCAGGCATCTCCCGAGAGGCCGTATGTAGACGAAACCGGTGCTGCCGTCGTCAGGATACCAACCCGCACATGCACCATGAAGCTCGATACGGCCACCCTGCCACGGCAGTCCGTAGCAACTCGTCCCTTGAAGCCCGTTCGAGGGACTTCGCTCGAAGCCACCCCGAACCAAAAGATTGCCGGAAGGATGTACCACATCCATGCCGAGGAAGAACATCTCCTGCCTGAGCCCGGCAGTGGCATCCCTCATCAATCCCCCGATCCGCGAGGCTGTGCATGTCGGGGAAGAGGACATCTCAGCGGCGGCGGCGAACGAGCAGCCCGACGATGCCCAAGCCGCCCAGCAAAGCAGACGATGGTTCGGGGACGATCTGGAAAGTAAAGGTCTCCGTCGCGGTGATCAAACCATCGGTGACGTGTTGTCCGCTCGCGGTCAGTTCGATGGTCCAAGTGCCGGGCTCGGTGAAGCCCCAGTTGAAATGATCGTGGCTGCCCGTCTGGGTGATCACCGAGTCCGGACCTGTTAGCGAGGAGATGTCCAGAGTCACATCGCCGGAGACACCATAGCGCCACAGGGCGAATTCGCCGGTGCCGCTTGAAGATGTCACGTTACCGAGGGTGAAGGTGATACCTCCCACCCAGTCCGACGGGTTCAGTTCTTCCGACGCGGTGCCGAGGAAGGGAAGTCCATCCTCCTGCGTCCAAGGCAACACCCAGATCGTATCCCCGGCCGATCTACCCAAGGCTGGCATGTCGAATCCCTCCGGCAGCACCAGCATGGATGTAGCGCTCGCATGGATGATGACATCGGAAGCCGCATACTCCTGATCTTCGACCTCCACGCCATCGATGATGGCTCCTTCACCATGGAAGTGGAAATCGAAGGCACCATCCTCGTAAGCGACACCGAGATCGGCATGTCCTGCGGTGTAAACCACCGCGGCGTTGGCTGGAACCGTCGCCAGCAAGGCGATGCTGGCGAGGGTAAGGTAAGAGGAAAATCGGGAAGCTTTCATGATGTGGCGGGAAGACTCTTGAAAGCTCGGAGCAACGATGCAATCCCAAACGCATATTAAATGCATTTTCAATCGGATTACATCAAGGCCCCGTTACGTCAAATCGGAAGAAAGCCTTGGGTTGTGGAGACGGCATGATCCGCAGGCTGCGCAGCATGATGCGGCCGTGGGCATTGCCCTTTTCAGCTCCGGTTTCGGCCGCCCCCATCGGGAAGCCGGGAACACGCGATGAGCGTGGCACCCAAGTCACAAGGTCAGTGCTGGCCCAAGGCCGGATCTGCCAGCGGGTCTCGTCGAGCGTGTCCTTGTAGGTATCCCTCAGGAAGTCAATGGCTGCGAAGCCCTCCGGGGTAGGCGCTGCCAACGGCATGAGAGGAGAGTCGCTGACGGTGGGATTCAATCCGTGCCAGAAGAAGGCGAACTCGACTCCGTTGGGCAGACCGTCATGATCGTGGTCCGCCTCGGTATCTGCCAGCGCTCCCGCGGTAAGCCCTGCCGCTCGCTCGAAGCTGGATTGCCATGCCGCATAATTGTGATCGGCGGAGATGCCAGCGCCGTAGACCAAAGTGAAAGGCCTGGAGTTCACGGCGCTTCCCAGCTTCGTTCCATGAAGGACTGCTTTGATGCGGTAGAGGCCGTTCGCCGTAAATGCGGTGACCAGGTTACGGGTAGTCCCGGCGGTCAGCGGCACGGAGTCGCCTAGTCCATCCGCGACGACAGCGCCATCCGAAATCCACGCGAAACTACCCGGCCCTTCCACGGACCGCACTTCGATAGCGAGATTGCTCCAGTCGGCGGGAAGCAGTGCGGAGGATGCAATCGCCGGATCGACCCCGATGCCGTTGGCGATTGTGGCAGCCGCGGAAGTAATCGTCCCGCTGGACTCCCATACAGCGCCGGGTAGTGCCGAGCTGGCCGCGGTGGCGGCGATCGTTTCGAGCATTGCCTGATCGGGGGAGTAGGCAACCGAGTCCGTCAAATCAGCGGCAACAATCCGGAGGGCATTGTCCGCGACGACGCGGAGCGAGCCCCCCGAACCGATCCTTGATGAGAAAGGCACGGAGAATTTGAAGGTCTCCCGCCCGGACGTCACCGCTCCGTTGAGGGGCATTAGCTTACCCTTGGCCTCCACTGTTACCTCGTAGGTTCCGGGCTTGGTGAAACCCCAATTATAGTGGGTGTGAGAAGAAACCGGAATCGTGTCAATATAGTCGGCGGAGGTGATCCCGTTGGTCGTATCGAAAGAGAACACGGTGGTGCCGGCGCTCTCGGTCTTCCACGTCGCGAACTTGCCTCCGGCGTCGGGACCTGTGCCAGCGACGGAGATCAAGCGCAGGGAAATGCTGCCCTGCGGACTCGGCGTGTAGTTGCCTCCCACCGACGCTTGGAAGGTGCCGGCAGGCATGGTGGTGCGGATACCCAGATAGAGCGAACCGAGGTTCTGATTTTGGGGCAGAACCCAGATTGGAGTTCCGGCAGGGCCGAAACGGCCAAAAATGCCCGGTGGCGAAGGAACCGCTGTCCGCGTCCGGGGAGAGGCGATGTAGACGGTGTTGGCCGGGGTCATCCGCACTACGCCGTCCGAGGAGCTGAAGTCGTCATCTTCGTCGTAGGAAGCCGCGAAGCGCCACCCCGCATCCGGGGTCCCGGGGGTCGGGACGTAGTCCACGTGAAACTCGAAGTGTCCGTAGATGAGATCGGTTCGAGGCGTCTGTGCCATCCCGTTGACGGCCGCGGCTCCGGATAGAAGGACGTAAATCAGCTTCACGGGATTTTGTTTCTTGCAATATTATTGCAAGAGCAATCAAAAACCATTCGCAACAATTTTTCATGAAGGCCTTCCCGACTGCAATCCTCCTCGCATCGTCCCTGATCGCCCAAGGTCAGGACGTTCTTGAGCCTTTGGTGGTAGAGGAACAGGCCCCCGAGCAACTGGAGGAAATCACGGTAACCGCGGAAGCTTCGCCACCCACCCTTGGAACGGCATCCATGCAAACCGTGCAAACGGTTTCCGAAGAGGTACTTCAAAGGAACGCGCAAGGCACACTCGGCGAAACGATCGGCTGGGAGCCGGGAGTATCGTCGGGCTATTTCGGACCCGGTGCCAGTCGTCCCGTGGTGCGCGGCTTTGAAGGGGTGAGGGTCCGGATGTTGCGTGACGATCTCTCGACCTTCGACCTCTCCGACGTGAGTCCCGACCACGGAGTCGCCTTGGAGCCCTTCCTGATGGAAAGCGTGGAGATTCACCGGGGCCCCGCATCCTTGCTCTACGGCAACTCCGCGATCGGCGGTGCGGTCAATGCCCGCAGCCGTGTGCTGGCGCGGGAACGCATCGACCGGCCGGTCGCGGGCGGATGGGAATCCCGCTATGATACAAATGGCGATGGCATTGCGGGAGCGGGCCATCTTTCGCTCGCCGGCGGCCCTTTCATTTTCCAGTTCACCGGTTCGGCGCGGCACTCGGATGACATCTCGATTCCCGATCGCGCGCGCAGCGGTGCCTACCAGTTGCTGGAAAACCCGATGGTCTACAACCCGGCCACAGGGGAATCCGAACCGGTTCCGAATCCCGACGGCACCTTGCCGAACTCCGGACACGAGGGTTCATCCTGGTCGTCGGGAGTTTCCTTCCTGCCCGAAAAGATTCCCTTGCTACTAGGAGCGTCGTATTCGCGTTACGATAGCACTTACGGAGTGCCCTACTTCTTCCCTGGGGACGCCACGGATCTCTACGGCGACTATACGCTCGATCTGGTACAAGACCGCTTCGATTTCGAGGGAAGCATCGAGTTCGACGAGGGGTTCGTTTCAAAGGCCACCGCCCGCCTTGCCTACGCCGCCTACCGCCACGCGGAACTCTTCGAGGGCAAAGGCAAAGACGAAGGCCGGGACTTTCCCGACACCACCCTCGAGAAG
>CAMPGU010000021.1 GCA_946885645.1 uncultured Haloferula sp. | reverse complement strand
GTCGCCGCGCAGCCGTCAAGAAAGCCAAGGCGAGGGCGCTAGACACCCCCGCGGGCACCGCGCACCGGCCGCTTGCCAAGCCGTCCCCCGACGATCCATTCTGACGCCGTGGATTCCGCCCGCCAAATCTTGATCCTCTCCGCCGATCCGGTCGCCCCCCGGATCGGCGGCGTCGTTTTCGCCGGTCCCGTGATTATGTCGATCCGGGCGGGCGAGCCGGAAGAGAGGCAAGCCGCCCTCGTGGCGGATTTTCTGGCGAAGCTCGGACAACCCGGGAAGTTTTCTAAAGTATCGGAGGATTCCGCCCCGGCGGCCCCCGGTTTTCTACAACCGGCGCGACCGGTTTTGTGCCCGCGTTCGGGCTCTGGACCCCTTGATTTTCGGGCTTCTACGGCCTCCTAGGGACTCCTTCTCCCTTTTCTAATCTCTTCTGACTACTTGCCTCGTAGGCCGCGGCGACAAAGACCCCTGCCAGCCCCTGCTCCCCCCCCGCATGGCGGCGCCGGGTGAACCTGCCTCCGATGAAAGCGGCGTCCTCGTTGGTCGCTCCATCGATCTGCCGGAAATCCGCGCCTGCCGTCACCGACCATGGTCCCTCCGGCTCCCACATCAGCGTGAAGGCACCGCCGGTCCCGGTGCCGGGCACATGGAACTGATCGAGCGAAGGATTCTCCGCGGTGCGGGCGGGGTTCACGGAGCTGAACATGGACTCGAAGCGCCGCTGCTGTTGATAGGCCAGCGCTTGCCAGGAGATCCCGCCCTGCTCTTCGGAAGTAATGCGCAGGGCCAGATCGATGGCTTCGGTCGAATTCCCCGCAAGCGGCGTCCCGTTCCCCCGGTTTTCTTCGTACCACGAAAAGATCGGCTCCACGGTGATCCCCGGAGCCGCCTGCCAGGTAGCCTTCAAATCCGCGCCGATCAGATCGATGTCCAGGCGCCGGTCGATGGTCCCGCGCTGCGACGGGGTCACCGCGTGGAATCCGTCCGAGTGCATGCCGAAGCCCGAAAAGGAAACCGCCAGCTTCCCGTCCTCCCCGACCAGCGTGTGGGAGCTCGCTGCGGAGATCGTTCCTTGGCTACCTCCGCCGATCCGGAGCAGGTGCCTCTCCTCGAAAGCCGGATGGCCGGTGAGCTGCACCACGCCGGCAGGGCTCTGGTTCCCCCACACGGCGGCGCGCGCGGCAGGCACGATCCGGACTGACTCGAGCGTGGCGGGATCGTGGCGTGCCCAATAGACCCACCCGCCGAAGGGATCGTTCTGCGGGATGCCATCGAGCAGTACAAGGGTCCTCGAAGCGGCTGTCGCGCCGGTATTGCGCAGGCTCACGCCGGCCGAGGTCGGGTTCCCGAAAAGCGAGGTCTGCCGCCGGTACAGCGAGAAGGAAGGCTCCTTTGCCAATAGCTCGTCCAAGGTGCGCGGCGCTTCTTCCGACAGCTCATCCCGACCCCATTCCGCCAAAGTCCAGCCCGGCATTTCCGCCAAGCTGCCGCCGCGGCGCTCCGCCAGCACGGTCATCTCCGGAAGGGTTTCCTGCGCGGCCAAGGGTATGGCGGCGGCGGCAAGGATCGCAATGGAGGGATTTTTCAATCTGAGCTGCGAGAAAAGCGGAATCGGATTTCCCTTCAATGGTAAAGTCGGCCTCGCCTGACGCGGCCGCTAGGTCCCGAGTGCCCGTTGCCTCACCGCTTCGTAAAGGGTGATCGCGATCGCCGTGGAAAGATTGAGGCTGCGGGTACCGCCCTCCACCATCGGAATGCGGACGCCCTGCTCGCCGGCAGCCCGCACCATGGTTTCCGGCAGACCCTTCGTTTCGCAGCCGAACACCAGATAGTCGCCGTCCTTGAAGTCCGCATCCCAATGCGCGCGCGCGGTCTTGGTGCTCAGTAGCCAGAAGCGGGCTGCCGGATCCGCTTCCGCCCGGAGGTCTTGAAAGTTCTCCCAGACCCGCAGATCCACATCTTTCCAGTAATCCAAGCCGGTGCGCCGCACGTGCTTGTCATCCAGCGAAAACCCCAGCGGCTTCACCAGATGCAGGCGGGATGCCGTGGCGAGCGCCAGCCGGCCGGCGGCACCGGCATTGTGCGGGATTTCGGGAGCGACGAGGACGATGTGGAACACGGGATGAGATCAGAGGCTGAGTTCGCCGAGGATCCGGTCGGCCTGATAGATCTTCTTCAGGGACTCCAGCATACCCGCCGGGTGGACGGAGACACAGCGGCCTTTTTCATCGGTATAGGCGAAGTCCGAGACAAGGCCCGGGCCATTCGTGTCGAATACGAGACCGACCAATTCCCCATTGCGATTCACCACCGGGCTGCCGGAGTTGCCGCCAGTAATGTCGTTCGTGCTGACGAAATTCAGCGGCGTCTCCGGGTCGAGCATGGCAGCCCGCGCCTCCCACTCTTTGGACAGGTCGAAGGGCGCGACCTTGCCCTGCGCCTCGTGCCTTTGTTGCAATCCTCCAAACGTCGTCCGGGAGGGAACGGTCGTGCCCTCGTCGGTGTAGCCTTTCACGGTGCCGTAGGAAAGCCGGAGCGAGAAGGTCGCGTCGGGATAGGTGCTGTCGCCCAAGAGCTCGAATCTCGCCTTGGAAATCCTCTGGTGCGCCTGCTCGATTTCCTCGCCCGCCGCCTCGCCTTCCCGGCGCAGTTCCAGGGCTTCCTCATCCACGATGCGCGCGAGTTCGATCATCGGATCTCCCGCCCCGGCCACGGCAGCGCGGCCCCCTTCATAGAGCTTCTTCCGGAACGCGACATCCTCCAGCCGCGTACCCATCACCAGCTCCGCGGCGCGGTCGGCAGGCGATTTGCCGGCGAGGATTTTCTTCACCAGGGGATCGGTGGCACCCAACTTCGCGCAGAGGAAGGTGAGTGCGTTGGTCATCTTCACCGTCTCGAAGTTCTTGTAAACCGGCTCCTCGGAAAAAAGGTCGAGTTCCAGCGAGACCCGTTCTTTTTCCTGGAACTCCGGCAAGCGCGCCTTGTCCTCAAGGAGCCGCTGGTCTCCGGCGCGCAACAGGGTCCGCGCGATGCCGAAGAGCTGGGTCCCGAAAGCATCCCCGCCTTCGAACATCCGCGAGCGCAGCTCCAACTTCTCCGAGGATTCCTTGGTGTTGGCGATCTTCGAAAAGGCGGCCGCGGCACCCTTCCACTCGTCTTTCCGGCGGAAGCTCTCGCGCAGCTTCTTCTCCTCCTCCTCCTTGCGAGCCATGAAGGCGGGATCGAGCAAGCCGTTCAATCGCGCCACCAGCGCCTTGCGGCCGTTCTGCGTACCCGTGATCGCCCCCTTGGCGCGCCGGGTATTCTCCGGATCGCGATCGGACCAGGCCCGCATCATCGCCTCGCTGCGGAAGATCTGATCGAGGCGGTAAGGGAAGGAATCGTCGCGCATGCTTTCCAACTGCGCCAGCGTCACCAGGCGGTTGGTGCGGCCGGGGTGACCGGAGGTGAAAACCAGCTCGTCCTCCGCCGCACCGGCGGGATTCCACTTCAGGAAATGGGGGGTCTTGGCGGGTTTCCCGTTCTCGTAGGCACGGAAGAAGCAGTAATCGAGGCAGAAGCGGGGAAACTCGAAGTTGTCCGCATCACCGCCGAAGGCCGCGGCTTTCACATCCGGGGCGAAGACGAGGCGGACATCCGTGTAGCGATGGTAACGGTAGAGGTGATAGGCCCCGCCTTGGTAGAGCGTCACCACGTCGCTGCGCAGGCCAGTCTTTTCGTCCGATTCCTTTTCGATCTCCGCGATCACGGCACGCCGTTTTGCCGAAGCCTTGTCCGGGGAAGTCTTCGGATCGATCGCGGCGTTCACCCTTCCGGTAACGTCCTCGATGCTCATCAGGACGTTCAGCTCGAGATCCGGGCACTTCAGCTCGTCCTCCGCGGTTTTTGCATAGAAGCCGTCTTTCAAAAGATCCCGCTCCGGCGTGCTCAGCTTCTCGATCATCCCGGAACCGACGTGATGGTTCGTGAGAATCAGGCCGTTTGCCGAGGCGAAGGAACCCGAGCCGCCGTTGCCGAAGCGCACGGAGGACTTTTGCAAATGCTCCAGCCACTCCGGGGTCATCTCGAAACCGTGCTTCTCCTTCACCTGCCGGACAGGCGGATTGTTGAAGAGCCACATGCCTTCATCGGCATGGGCGGTGGCCGTGGCGGAGAGGAGAATGCCTGTGAGGCAGATCGCGCGCATGAGGCCGAGGATAGGGAGGCCCCCACGGCGCGCAAGACGCCAGAGGGGGCCGTGCCCGATCATCTTGTCTCAACGGTTCAACAACCATGCGACGAGGAGAACCTGCGGCACGGTGATCAGCGGCAGCGCGAGCGTCGCCTTCCAGGACCGGGTGGTCTCGCGGAGCACGATGATCTCCGTATAATCCGTCGCGGCACCCGCCATCAGGAAGGTAAAGGCATTCCCGGGAGCTGCAGCCCGCGTGAGCAGGTCGGCGGCGATCGGGCTGGAGCCCTCCGAGCAGACCTCGATGACGGTGGTCGCGATCAGGGTCAGCAGGAGACCGAGCAAGGTCGGGCCGAAGTATTGGGAAAACATGTCCTCGGGCACGAAAGCCCGGATTGCCGCCGCCAGGACCACGCCGAAGAAAATCCAGCGCAGGATCATGCGCGATTCCCGCAGACCGCCAAAGACGATTTCCTTCAGGTTCCCGCGCGTCGGCTTCACCTTTGAAAAAGCCTCGCGGAAAGCCGGCGCAAAACGGAAATCTGCGGGAAGCTCCCGGTGGTTCGGATTCGCGGGAAGAATCCCCCGCTTCACCAGCAGATCGGCCACCCAGCCGGTGAGGATCCCGATTACCATCGACAGCGCAATGAAGATGAACATCCACTTCCAGCCGATCAGGGCCGCAAGCAACAAGGTGAGCGACAGGGAATTCCACGGGCTCGAAACCAGGAATGCCAGGGTCTGCCCCAGCGAAGCGCCCTTCCGGTAGAGCTGCGCACCCACCATCAGGACGCCGTGGTTGCAGAGGTCCAGGAGAGTCCCTGCGAAAGTGGCGCGAAGAATCCCGGTGAAGCTGCCGCCTTTCCCAAGCAGCCCCGACACCAGATCCTGCGGCAATCGCCCGATCACGCCCACGGCGACGATTCCCGCCAGCAGACCCCACCAGGCTTTCGACATGAACTCCGCCGTGCCGTGGGAAAAGATGTGCCACCACCCGGGCCCTGCTCCGATGAAATGCCCGGCGATCCCTGCGGCTACAAGCGCGAGGGATCCCCAAAGCAGCCAATCGAGTTTCTTCTCTCCGGGCGTGCAGCAGGATGCGGCTGCCTCCTCATGGCCACCGCAGCACGAAGGCTTGGCCTCCTTCACGGGAGCACAGCAAGACGGCCGGCTTTCCGGCTTTGCGGGATCGGTATGGCAAGATTTCATGGTAAGATTCGGATTGGGTGGTCCCCGGGCACGAGGCGTTCACGCAAGGCGGCGCTTGTAGAGATCGATCAGCTCCTCCATCCGGCGGTCGAGCTGCTTCGGATCGGCAGCAGCCTCGGTGACGCAGTGACGGACGTGATCTTCCAGCAGCTTCGCTTCCAGTCCCCGGAGGGCCGAATGCACGGCGGAAATGGTGTGCAGGATTTCGGGACAATCCCGGTTCTCCTCGATCATCCGGCCGATCCCCTGCACCTGGCCCGAAATCCGGTTCACCCGGCTCATCAAGGGTTTGTGTTCATGGCACTCGCGCTGCATGGATATACTTATAGGGGGTATGGGTATATTTGCAAGGGAGAAAAACGCCCCGGATCGAAATCAGGCCCTTCGCGCACCCCTATTTCTTCGCCGTCTTCACCTTCTCGAAGGTTTCGGTAACCCTCTCGACCTTCTTCGGCTCGAAGCCCGATTTCTTGATGAATTCGGTAATCTCCTTGTCGCTGATCGAAGCCCCCTTCTTCTCTTCCAGCAGGACGAGCTTGCGCG
Organism: uncultured Haloferula sp.; assembly: GCA_946885645.1. Next base: position 20,335 of record CAMPGU010000021.1, on the reverse strand, counting down.
TGAGATCCACGTACACGTTCGAGACGGCCGGATGTTTTTTGAAGTGGGCGACGATGCCCTGGGCGCAGAAGGAGCAGACCATGCCGTCCACGGTGGTCTTTACGGTCATGGTGCGGTCGGTGGCGGCGCGGGCGGTTCCGGAAAGGAAGAGCCAGACACCGAGCAAACTGAGGATGATGGAATGGTTCACGGGAATAGTTTTTGTTAGAAGTGGATCATGAAATTCACGAGCGGGTCGCCGTCGAGCGAGCACCCGAGTTCGAGGAAATAAGGCCCCTTGAAGAGGCGGATCTTGGGAATGACGTCGAGATCGTCCTCCATGCCGCTGACGTGCTCGAATTGCACGATCAGCCAGGTGTTCAGCTCCTCGAACTCCGCCTTGTAAGGGGCGACCCCGAAGGAGGCGCTGGTGACCGCCCGGGAGACGTCCTCGGAGCCGACGAACTTCGATTCGAAGGCGGTGTAGATCCGCCGCGTTTCGTAATCGGCCCGGAAGAATCCGAGACCGGCGGGAGCGGCGGAATTGCCGTCCTCCTTCGCGAATCCGGCCCCGAGGCCGAGGTAAACATTGGCCTGGGCCTCCGGCAGGTTCCACCGGTGCAGGAGCCAATTATGCTGGAGTGCGGCGAAATGGTCGTCGTCGCGTTCGTCCTCGAAACGCATCGCATGGAAGCCGAAGGCGGCCTTCGGGGTGTAGGAACGGTAGAGCTCCACGTTTTGGACGGAATCGGTGGAGCCGAGCATGAACTGCCAGGCACCCTCGAAGGAAACCGGATGAGCTCCCGCCGTGGTGACGGCACAGGTGAGGAAAATAGGGAAAATCTTCATGGAAAGGACAGGTCTGGTAACAAGGGGAAGGCCCTGCAGGCGCGAAGAGCACCGCAAGGGACATCAGGTGCGCGGCAGAAAGGAGCCGCACCCGCCCTTGTCACAAAATCCTGCTAACCAATAGAGCACGCCGCACGCCCGGCGGCGCGTGCCACGGGACGGAAGGCTGCCAGCGCGGGCGCAGGCCGATCCCGCTTTCCGCCGCCACCGGCAGCCAGACGGCCGCAGGCTGCAGCGCGACCGCCATTCCCGCGCCGGAAGGCGGCAGGGCAGCGTCCGGAAGTTCCCGCGGGGCATCGCTTGCACACAGGCACGCGTGATCGGGAGATTTCTTCTCCTCCCCCTCCCCGCAGCAGCAGCAGGAGGCCGACTGCTCCCTCTCCACGAGGTCACCCGCACAACAACACAGCGGGCTGGCGACCAGAAGGGCCAGCAGGCAAGTGAAGATGGATGCGAGACGGGACATCGGACGTGGGAGATGAAAGCTCTCGTGGAATTCCATTCAATCCTTGGAAGAGATGGGAGGCAAGCTGCGAAGCTGCCCCTTGAACGCTTGAATCCTTTCGGAAAGGCCTCATCCTCACGACGGTGAAGGCGGTTCCCCCTCTGCTCAGTTTCCTGCTGGCTCTTGCCACTGCCCTACCCGCGGCACTCGGTGAAAATCCTCCACCGGCAGACCCCGACAAGGAATCTTCCGAAGACTCTTGGAAAGCACCGAAAGATCGTCCGGATTACCGGATTGCGAGTGACGAGTGGTTCCGGGAGATGGAGGCTCTGGCAAAGACGCGTCCCGCTTTTGCACCGGGGACGGGCATCGGCGATGGCGGGGGCGGCTTCTTCGCCCATGTAGTGATCGAGCCCGTTAACAAAGCAAGCGGCACTGCTTACGAAATCAGCATCTCGTATAGCAGCAACGGGCTTCGCCGGGAACAGGGGCGGCCCGTCTGGACGATAAAACGCTTCGATCTCACGGAGCGGATCACGACGCCGGAACTGATTGTTCGACGCCGATTGGGTCTCTTCACCTCTGCCACCGTGCTCGACAAGCTAGTGCGGGAAGTTGTCCGGCAATCCCATGAGATCCGGGTGCCACCGGTGGAGAAGTTACCCGATGGCCGGTGGCACATCGAAAACACCACCTGCAACGAGTACGTAGTTGCAAACAAGTCACTCTACCTAAAGCTGCAAGAGCTCGCAACCAAGGCAATTGAACCGGGTGAGCCCGCGCCCGCCCTAGCTTTAGCGAGCCTCGTGGTTCACGAGGCCCAGCTAGCCCCCGCATCAAGAAAAGAGGGTGCCGCGGAAGCTTATCAGGTTTCAATTCACCGGCACGGCAGAATGTTCGTCGCCCGGGTGTCGGAGAACGGGACGCAAATCGCGATTCGCCCGATCGGCTGGATTGACGCTCCGGACCTGCGGGGCGAACTGCAAGGAATGATCGAACGCCGCTCGCAAGATTAGGAACGGCGCAAACCGCTCATCCTCCTCCTTGACTCGCCCCGCCTGCGTCCCCACCTTCCCGCCACCTTATGGCCGAACCCCAAACCGCCGACCTCCTGGCGCTGGATACGGACGCTCTCAAGAGCCGTCTGACCCAGCTCGGGAGGTATCTTTGACGTCCCGACCCTGGAACGGGAGATCGGATCGCTCGAGGCCGCCATGGGCGACCCGGATTTCTGGAACAATCAGGAAAAGGCCCGCGCGACGAACACGCGCATCGCCGGCCTGAAGAAGAAGCTGGGGGCCTTCGAGAAGCTGAACGGCCGCTACGCCGACCTGATGGCGGCGATCGAGCTGGCCAAGGAATTCGACGACGACGATGCCGCCGCCGAAGCGGTCGCGGCAGCCGCCGATCTGGACAAGGACATTTCCTCCTTCGAGCTGCTGACGCTGCTCGACCGGCCGAACGACGCGTCCTCCTGCTATCTGGTAATCCAGGCGGGGGCCGGCGGTACCGAGGCTTGCGATTGGGCGCAGATGCTCTTCCGGATGTACACCCGCTGGGCGGAACGGAAGGGCTTCACCTGCGAGACGATCTACTGGGAAGACGGCGACGAGGCCGGCCTGCGCGGCGCCTCGATCAAGGTGACGGGCGACTACGCCTACGGCTACCTGAAGAACGAGCGCGGGGTGCACCGCCTGGTGCGCATTTCGCCCTTCGACTCCGCCGGCAAACGCCACACCTCCTTCGCCTCCGTCGATGCCACGCCGGAGATCAACGACGAGATCAAGATCGAGATCAACGACAAGGACATCGAGATCACCACCATGCGATCCGGCGGCAAGGGCGGCCAGAACGTGAACAAGGTGGAGACCGGCGTGCTTCTGCGCCACTTGCCAACCGGCATCCTGATCCGCTCCACCAACGCCCGCTCGCAGGGTGCCAACAAGGAACTCGCCTACGAGATCCTGAAGGCCAAGCTCTTCCAGATCGAGGAAGACAAGCGCAGGGCGGAGTCCGACCGCGCCTACAGCGAGAAAGGCGACATCGCCTGGGGCAACCAGATCCGCTCCTATGTTTTCCAGCCGTACCAGAAGGTGCTCGACCTGCGCACGGGCCATGAAAGCGGGAACATCCAGCACGTCATGGACGGCGATATCGACGCCTTCATCGAGGCGAAGCTGCGTGGCAAGGTGCGCGTGAAGGGGGCCAAGGACGAGGAGGACTAGGAAGGACGCGCCCGGCGGCCGGAGAATCCTCATTGCGCGGTGTTAGAAGGGCTGCTTCCATGGGAGCGAACTTTCCCTCTCGAACCATGCTCAAGGACTTCAAGGAATTCGCCTTCAAAGGCAATCTCATCGACATGGCCGTCGGCATCATCATCGGCGGTGCCTTCGGCACGGTGGTGAAGTCGCTGGTGGACAACCTTTTCATGCCCCCTCTCGGGATCCTGATCGCGGGGATCGACTTCAAGAAAATGAAGTTCGTGCTCAAGGACGCCGTCCCCGCCCGGATCGAGAACGGCAGGGAAGTAGCGGCCGCCGTCCCCGAATCGGCCATCAATTACGGCCAGTTCATCACCGATTTCATCTCCTTCGTATTGGTGGCATTCGCGGTTTACCTGGTGGTCAAGAAGGCCCTCGGCATTCTCAAGAAGGAACGGGAGGCACCCGCCGAACCTCCGGCCCCGAGCACCCAGGAAAAGCTCCTCATGGAGATCCGGGACGCGCTGAAGGAGCAGAAGAAGGCTTGATCCTTTCCCCGGGTCGGGTGGACTCCGCGACATGCCCCCGGATCGGGAAACCTTCGACCTGAGATCAGCCCTTCCTTTTCTGGAGGGCAAGGGATGGAGGGACGACCTGCGGCGAGCGCTGGACGGGCTCCTCGGCTTGCGCCAGGTGCGGTCCTTGTTCCACCGGGGAGCGGTCGCGCAGGGCGAGCCCTTTGCCGCGGCCGTGGCCGCATTCGGGCTGGAGATCCGGGCGGAAGGCTTCGGGGCGATTCCCGCGGAAGGTCCGGTGGTGGTGATGGCAAATCATCCCTTCGGCGGGGCGGATGCTTTGACGCTGGGGGCTCTCTGCAGGGCGCGGCGCCCCGATACGCTGCTAATGGCGAACGAGATGGCCGCCGGCCTCCCGGTCTTGGGAGACTTCATGCTGCCTCTCTCAATTCTGGGCGGAGAGGGAGCGGCCGGGAAGAACTCCGCATCCCTACGCCGCGCCTTGGCCCATCTTCGCGGCGGCGGGTTGCTTGCCGTCTTCCCCTCGGGCGAGGTTGCCCATTGGAACGATAGCGGCGTGGAGGAAAGCCCGTGGTCGCCCCACATCGCCGCGCTGGCCGGGAGATGCGGAGCGCAGGTGGTGCTGGCCCGGTTCTTCGGGAAGACGCCGCCGTGGTTCCACTTAGCCGGAGGCATTCATCCGCTGGTGCGTACGGCACTCTTGCCCCGGGTGCTGCTGGCCATGCGGGGACAAACCGTGATCTGCCGCGCGGAACCCGCCGGGCTTGACGGCTCCGGGCCGGAAGACGCCGCCGCGATCCTGCGGAAACGGGTAATGGCGATGGATGCCTGAAAACCCACCCCGGGCCCCCCGGCCGTGAAGCGGGGCACTCTCTCGTGTGACGACAATGTCGGCGAGGCGGATTCGACCCCTACCCGGATTTAATGGCTCCTTCCTTGGAGTCGCTCCGGGAACTTCATCGGCTCAGCCGATGAACCGATGAAATTCTTCGATGCGACAGGAGGCAGCCGCCGAGGGCATGCTCGGTGCCAATCCCACCGCAGATGAACGCATCATTCCAAACCATCGCGGAGCCGGCCGATCCGGTGGAAGTGCTCGCCGAGATCTCGGACCTGAACCGCCGCGGTCCCCTCGCCTCCCAGGGCAAGCTCGACGTATTCCTCGCCGCCGCTTGGGAGATCCCCTGCGTGCTGCATGAAATCGGCCGCCTGCGGGAAGTATCCTTCCGCGCCGTCGGCGAGGGCACCGGGAAGCCGCTCGACCTTGATTCCTTCGATGCAAGCTACCTCCATCTCTTCCTCTGGGACCGGGAGGCCGGGAAAGTCGCGGGCGGCTATCGCCTCGGCTGCACGGACGTGCTGCTGGCAGCCGGCGGACCCACGGCCCTCTACACCTCCACCCTCTTCCGCTTCGAGCAGCCCTTTCTCGATTTCCTGAAGCCGGGGCTGGAGCTGGGACGTTCTTTCGTCGCTCCGGAGTATCAGAAATCGATTCACCCGCTGGCCCTGCTGTGGCGCGGGATCGGGCGGTTCGTGGCGGAACGCCCGCGCTACGCACGGCTTTTCGGCCCGGTCAGCATCTCGAGCGACTATTCGGCGGCATCCCAGGACCTGATCGTGCGCTTCCTGCGCGACCGGCGGCAGGATGATACAATGTCGCGCTGGGTGCACCCCTATCATCCCTACGGCCGACTGCCGGGGGAAAGCGGGATCAGCGCGCGCCTCCAATCGATCGAGGAGGTCTCCGCCGCCGTCGCCGCCACCGAGCCCGACCGGAAGGGCGTGCCGGTCCTCCTCCGCCAGTATCTCAAGCTCAACGCCACGCTGCTGGAGTTCAATGTGGATCCGGATTTCTCCGATGTCCTGGACGCGCTGGTGCTCGTGGACCTGCGGCAAGCCCCGGCGGCGGTACTGTCGCGCTACATGGGCGAGGAAGGCTACCGCTCCTTCCTCGGCGCCGCGATGCCGAAGGTGGCTTGATCGGAGGTGGATGGCATCATTTCTCCGGTGCCGCGGGAATCACCAGCGTCGGCACCACCGCCTTCCGCACCATCCCTTCCGCCACGCTGCCGAGCAGAAGCGCCGCCATGGCCCCGTGGCCGTGTGCGCCGACGACGACCAGGTCCCCGGAAGCCTTCTTCACATAGTCCAGCACGGCATGGAGGGGACTGCCCTCCGCGAGGTGCACCGTGGCATCCGTGACGCTGCTGGAAACTTGTCCGAGCAGTTCATCCAGTTTCTTCGTCGCCCGCTTCCTCGCCTCTTCCTGAAACAAGTGGATCGCCGGGAATTCGTCCGGCGTGAAACCGTAGGCCGTGTAGCTGGGCTCGGGCTCCAGGACGTGGAGGACGTGGAGGGAAGCGCCGAAGGCCTTCGCGAGTTCCACGGCGGAGGCGAGAACGCCTTGGGTGGCGTTTGAGAAATCGACGGCAGCAACGATGGTTTTCATGACTCCTCACCTTTATCATCGGCCGGCCGCAAACACCAGACCCGGAATGACCGCTGCGGCGACTTCGCAAATCCGTGCGCGATCCGCGGATGACAGATCGGGCCTGCGGGTCCATCGTCGGCGCGTCATGATCAGATTCCTCCACACCCGCATCCGCGTGGCCGACATGGATCGCTCCATCGATTTCTACAAGAAACTCGGCTATGTGGAGGCGCGCCGCCAGGATTCGCCTCAGGGGAACAAGCTCGCTTTCCTCGAGCTCCCCGGAAACGAAGTGTTCCTCGAACTCTGCTACTCCCCGGACTATACCGCGAAGTGCCCGGAAGACCTGATGCACACCTGCCTGGGCGTGCCGGATATCATCGGATATTGCGACGGGGTGGAAAAGGCGGGCATCGAAATCTGGCCGACCGGCTGGCGGGAGAAGTTTTCCTCGGGCGAGCGCAAGATGGCCTTCGTGACAGATCCCGATGGCTATGAAGTCGAGATTCTGGAGCGGGTTTGATCCATCATTTTTGCCAATGATGTTCTGAAAAAGATCGATTTAGCGAATCGAGCCGAGCGGCTACGCTCCGAGCCATGAAAGAAGACGAACAGATCCGCCTGCCCGACGACCGAGCCTTGGGCTACGCGGAGTACGGCGATCCGCAGGGGGAGGCCGTGCTGTTCTTCCACGGCTGGCCGAGCAGCCGCTATCAGGGGAAGCTGATGCATGATTTCGCGGCGGAGCGCGGCCTGCGGCTGCTTGCCCCGGATCGGCCCGGGATCGGTCTCTCCGATCCCCTGCCCGGCCGCAGCTTCGGGGCTTGGCCGCGGGATGTCGCCGGATTTGCGGATGCACTCGGCCTGGACCGTTTCCGGATTTGCGGTGTCTCGGGCGGCGGGCCCTACACCTTGGCCACCGCCGCCGCGCTGCCGGAACGTGTGATCGCTGCCGCGGTGATCTGCGGGGCCCCGCCTTTCGGCAATGCCGCGGATCAGGCGCACATGCACTGGGCCTACCGGACCCTCGCCGGGCTGAAGCGCCTGCGCCGCTCCGTCGCCCCCGCGGTCATCGGCAGCAGCCGCTGGATGATCTCCCGCGGGATCGACCGCGCCCCGATGTCCTGGATGATGAAATCCATCCCCGCCAGCGATCGCGAGGCAATCGCCGATTATGGCTGCTGGGAGAGCGTGACCCGCAGCTATCTGGAAGGCGTGCGCAAGGGCACCCTACCGGTCCTCACGGACGGGGAACTGTACCTAGCGCCGTGGGATTTCCCGCCGGAGGAGATCCGCGTCCCCGTTGCCTTCTGGCATGGCCTGGCGGACAAAAATCTGCCGGTGGGGGTGGCGCAGCGCCTCGCCGCCCGGATTCCCGGCGCGGCGGGCCATTGGATCGAAGGCGAGGGACACTACTCCCTGCCGCTCCGTTTCCGGGGAGAGGTGCTGGATTGGCTGAAGGAAGCTTCTTCCTGATCCCAGCTCACTCGCCCTGTTTGCGAGCGGCCTCCCGCCGCTCGGAATCATGGATGATTTCCAACGCGTGCTCCACCTCCTCCGTCGGATCCGGCAGATGGCTCGACTTCCGGAAGAGGCGGAAAGGGTAAAGGAGCACGAAGAAAACGGCCCCGAGGATCACGTCGTAAATCCGGATCGGCACCATCAGCATCCCGTTCACCGGCCGCAGCACGGCTTCGACCACGCTGCTCCTGGAATACCAGATGGAAATCGCGATGATTGCCACGATGCCCAGGAATTTCTGAAGTGTGGTGATGTCCACGTGGAAAGTCAGCTCGGTGACAAGCAGGAGCCCCACGAAACCGATAAGGAGGAAGGCGGTGTGCTCCAGCACCGGAAACCGCTCGATAAGCTTGATGCAACGGCCAGCCACGAAACGCAGGGCCAGGATACCGATGAAGACGCCCGTGCAGACGACCCACATCTTGTCGCTCAAGGCTACCGCCGCGACCACGTTGTCCACCCCGAGGCTCAGATCCATCAGCTCGATCGAAGCGACGGTGGCCCAGAATCCCCGCTGGGCCACCTTCGCCACCGCTTCGGCCCCGCTCTGGGCCACCTCCGCGGCCTTGTGGCGGGCCGCGAAGTGGTGGGCCATGAGGTGGATCAGATACGCGGCTCCGACCATCTTGACCCAAGGATTGTCGATAATCACCTGCGCCAGGAGCAACGCCAGGCCGCGGAAAACATAGGCACCGATGATGCCGACCCGCAGCGCCCAGAATTTCTGTTTGCCCGGCAGGTGGGATGCCATCGCGGCGATTGCCAGCGCATTGTCCACCGATAGCAGGCCCTCGATGATAATGAGGGAGATGATGACCGGCAAGGCGTCCAGGATACTGTTCCAGAGGTCGGGCGAAATGATCTCGGCAAGCATGGGCGGGCGGGACCATTCACCTTGCCCTGCTCTCTTGCAAGGCCGGGCAGCTTCTTCCGCGCCGCTCCCTGCACATTGGTGCTTGATGCCGGGCGCGGGGATCTGGCCATGTGTCGGCGTGCCGGGTGGCTTCGACGTCGCATCTTTCCTGGACGAGTTCGCCGGACTCGCCGGGCAAAAGGGCTTCACGCGGCGGATTCTCTGCGAAACTGCCGCCGGGCCTTTGCTCGCCTGGGAACGGCTGGACGGCGAGCCCCCCGCTTACGTCTCGGCGGGGATGCACGGCGATGAACCGGCCGGTCCGCTGGCCGCGCTGGAACTACTGCGCTCCGGGGCGCTGGACGAAGGATCCTGGCTCCTCTGCCCGGCACTCAATCCCGCGGGCCTCGCCGCAGGAACGCGCGAGAATCCGGAAGGGATCGATCTCAATCGCGACTACTTGAACCGTAGCAGCCTGGAGGTGCGCCACCACGCCGCCTGGATGGAAAATCTGCCCTGCCCCCGGCTTTTCGTTTCCCTGCACGAGGATTGGGAAAGCACCGGCTTCTACTTCTACGAAATCAATCTCGACGAGGACCGGCCGGAGCGCGCCGCTTCGATCCTGAAGGCGGTGGAGCCGTGGTTCCCGGCGGAGCCGGCAACCTTGATCGACGAACACGAAATCCGCTCCGCGGGGTGGATCTATCACGTCCCCGAGGCGGACATGCCGACCGACTGGCCGGAGGCGATCTTCCTGGCGAAGCGCGGTTGCCCCGTTTCCTTCACCTTCGAAACTCCCAGCGCGAATTGTCTCCATGACCGGACCGCAGCTCATGTGGCGGCAGTGAAGGCCGCGCTGGCCTTCCGCTGAAATCCGCGGGATTGATCCCGGCCTTGGTGCCGCTAGCCTGCGCGACATGAAATGCCTGTTCTTTGCGTGCGGCTTGGCGGGAACCGCGCTTGCGGCACCGACCGATGACTTCATTGCCGCCTCGAAGGCGAAACACGGTGGAGCGGGGGAGAAGGCGGCGACTTTCCTGGTGGAGAACATGCCGGCGCGGGATCGGGCTTCGCTCTCCGCGGAGTTTCTGAACGAGAATCTGGATCTCGCCTTCCGGGCGCGCGGGGAATTCCCGTGGGCGAAGCAGGTGCCGGAGGCGCTTTTCCTCAACGATGTGCTGCCCTACGCGGTTTTCGACGAGACGCGGGAGGCATGGCGCGGCGATTTTCTGGAGAAGGCCCGGCCGATCGTGAAGGACGCGAAGACGGCCAGCGAGGCGGCGCAGGCGCTCAACCGCGAGTTCTTCAATCTCATCCAGGTCCACTACAATACGGGCCGTAAGCAGCCTAATCAGAGCCCGGCCGAATCGATCGCGCTGGGCAAGGCGACCTGCACGGGACTCTCGATCATCCTGGTGGATGCCTGCCGTGCGGTCGGCATCCCGGCGCGCGCGGTCGGCACCCCTCTGTGGGCGAACGAACGGGGGAACCATACGTGGGTGGAGATCTGGGACGGCGGCTGGCATTTCACCGGTGCCGACGAGCATGACAAGGACGGGCTGAACCGCGGGTGGTTCACGAATGACGCCGCGCAGGCGAAGGCCGACGTGCCGAAGCATGCGATCTACGCCACCTCATGGAAGAGGGACGGGCTTTCCTTCCCCATGGTGTGGGCGGAAGGCAACAAGGAGGTGGCGGCGGTCAACGTGACGGACCGGTACGCAAAGGCCGCTGCACCGGCGGCGGAGCCTCTCTGCAAGCTCGGCGTCCGGCTCTTCGGCCAAGGGAACAGCGAGCGCATCGTGGGGAAGATCCGGGTCTTCGATTCATCGGGAGCTTTGCTGGGCGAAAGCGATACCAAGGCGGGAACAGCGGACATGAACGATATGCCCCGCATCCCGGTGAAGCCGGGCACGAGAGGCTGGCTGCGCTTCACGGTGGAAGGAATCACGCGTGAGCGCGCCTTCGGTCCGGCCGGGGAAGGGGAGGAGACGATCGATGCGCTGTGGAGCGAGCTACAGGAGGTCCCCGCACCCATCGTTGCGTTGGAAAGCTGGCTCGCGTCCGACGCTCCGACCGCCGATGCCCCCGCGCTGAAAATGCCGCTTTCCCGGGAGGAAGCCGCCCGCGCCGCGGCGCTTCTTGCGGCCAAGCTGCGCGGAAAACTCGCGGATGAACGGAAGGAGGAGCTGGAGCGGAAGTCGATCACGATGGACGGCAAAACGCTGCGCTGGGAGTCGAAAACCTTCGGCGGGACACCCGCGGGCGGGCGCAGCCTGTGGATCTCCATGCACGGCGGCGGCGGAGCCCCTGCCCGGGTAAATGACCAGCAATGGCAAAACCAGATCCACCTCTACGAGCCCGCGGAGGGCATCTACGTGGCTCCGCGCGCACCGACGGACACGTGGAACCTGTGGCACGAAGCCCACATCGATCCGATGTTCGAGCGGCTCATCGAGAGTCACGTGGCGGTAGAAGGGGTAAATCCGGACAAGGTCTATCTGATGGGCTATTCCGCGGGCGGAGACGGCGTCTGGCAGCTCGCGCCGCGGATGGCAGATCGCTTCGCGGCTGCGGCGATGATGGCGGGGCACCCGAACGAAGCCTCGCTGCTCGGCCTGCGGAACCTGCCCTTCGCGATTTTCATGGGCGGGAATGACAGGGCTTACGACCGCAACAAGATCGCCGCCGACCGCGCCGCGGAGTTGGACAAGCTGCAGCAGGCCGATCCGAGCGGCTACATCCACCTCTCCCGCATCTACGAGGGCTCGGGGCACTGGATGGATCGCAAGGATGCCGAGGCGCTGCCTTGGATGGCGAAGTTCACCCGCAATCCTTGGCCGCGAAAGATCGTGTGGGTACAGGACGATGTGACCCGGGACCGTTTCTACTGGCTGAGGATCCCGGACAAGGCGGCGGCGAAAGCCGGGGAGAAAATCACCGCCACGGCGGGAGAGGGGGAGATCCGCCTAGAGGGCACAATTCCGGCGGGAACCGAGATCCAGCTTTCGGACGCGCTGGTGAACCTCGACCAGCCGCTGCGCGTGATCGTGAACGGCAAGGAAGCGTGGCGGGGCAAGGCTCCACGGAGCGCCCGCGCGATCCTCAAGACCCTGGAAGAGCGGCTGGACCTGCCCGCGGCGGCAACGGCGATTGTTACGTTGCCGTAATGCGATCAGGACCGGGCGGCACGCCCTTTGGCGGTGTTTTTCTGCCGCGCGCGTTTGTCAGGCGGACCCGTTTTGGCGGGAAGCTTGACTTCCCGAACCAAGATAGCCGCCGGAATTCCAAGCCGTGCGTGGAGTCCGCGGATCATCGGCAGGCTTAGTGGACGCTTGCGGTTCAAGACCTCGGATACCTTGCTCTTGGGTCCGATGGCTTCCACCAGATCCTTTTGCAAGAGACCGAGCTGATCCATACGGAAGCGGATCGCCTCGATCGGGTCGGGATACTCGATGGGGAAGTGTTCTTTTTCGTACTGCTCCACCAAAAGGGACCAGAGCTCGAGCTCTTCCTCCTCCCGCGAACCCGGCGCAGCGTCCATAAGACATTCCACCCGGGCCAAGGCGGCTTCGTGCTCCTTCTCGGTCTTGATGATTTTCGGTTTCATGGCCGGTTCAAATGGTGGCGGCATCGATCTTGTCGTACTCCGCGTGGGTCCCCACGAAGCGGATGTAGATGATGCCGGTATTGCAGTGGATCTTCACGATGAGGCGGTAGCTGTTCCCTTTGATGTTGAACACCATCCGGTTGCCCGGAATGACGTCTGCGGAGGTGTAGCGGCGCTTGATTTCCGCGGGGTCTTTCCAGCGTTCCTCGCTGGCTTCCCGGTACCAGGCCTTCAGGGCTTGTTCCGCGTCGGCATTGCGTTCCCAGAATTCCCGCAAGGTTTTGACTGCGATGATTCTCATCCCACGGTGCCTTGGATTTCCGTAAGGGTCAAGCGGAGAGTTCCCAGATGGGGAACCCGAAGACGCCGGTTTTTTTGGCTCTCATGCGTCGGGATCCATCAGGTTGGCAGGGAGTGCTCCCTTCCAACAATGAACCCGGCTTCCTTCGGGGAAGCCGGGCCATGCAAATACTGGGAAACTGTCTTATCGGATCAGTTCACCGCCACCGCCGACGAACCGGTTTCGCCGGTGCGGATGCGGATGGCTTCTTCAACCGTGGAGATGAATACCTTGCCGTCACCGATCTTGCCGGTGTTGGCGCTCTTGACGATGGCCTCCGCCACGGAGCCCGCCTGAGCGTCGTCCACGACAATTTCGATCTTCACCTTGGGGAGGAAATCCACCGTGTATTCGGAGCCGCGATAGATCTCCGTATGGCCTTTCTGACGGCCGAATCCTTTCACTTCGGTAACGGTCATGCCCTGCACACCGACTTCGGCCAAGGCTTCCTTCACTTCCTCCAACTTGAACGGTTTGATAATCGCTTCGATTTTCTTCATGGTGCGGCGGATTGGTCAGAGACAGTAGAGCAAGCCCCATGCCAAAAGCGGCATGGAATTTTTTAAAACTCCCTGACGCTACTTACGGAACGGTTAGTTGGCGAGAGCAAAACCCGTCAACATGAAGACTTTCCGGCGTTTCAACGCCTCTGCTTCCGAAAGATGAGAAATCAGTGATCGCGGGCACTTGCGTGCTTTCGCGTATCGGGAAGCAGGCTAACATCGACTCCCGTTTTGCCGCGGACAACTTTCCGATCAAGCCATCGCAGGGGATGCGGATGCCTGGATCCAAGTGGAAAAGTCCCCGGATTGCAGGTTGATCCAAGGTGAAAGATCGCTCACTTTCCGGGCGTTCCAAAGAACCATCGAGCGTATGAAGAAATTGATTTTGTCCCTTGCCGCTGCCTCCCTCGTTTCTCCGGCCATCGCCCAGGAGAAGAAGATCGAACTGACGGGCAACGACCAGATGCAGTTCAACACCAAAACTGTCGAGGTAACCGCCGGCGAAAAGGTCTCCCTGACCTTCAAGCACATCGGCCAGCTGCCGAAAGCCGCGATGGGCCACAACGTGGTGGTGCTCAAGGCAGGCACCGCGGTACCCGCCTTCGCGACCAAGGCCATGCAAGCCGCGGCGACGGAATACATCCCGCAGGACGAGGAGTCGAAGAAGCTGATCGTGGCGAACACCAAGCTCCTCGGCGGCGGCGAGTCCCAGACCATCACTTTCACCGCACCTGCCGAAGCCGGTGACTATCCTTACATCTGCACCTTCCCCGGCCACTTCGCCCTCATGCAGGGTGTGCTGAAGGTGAAGGCGAAATAAACAGGCATTGCTTTCCTTTTTCATCCCCGTTCCGCAACCCGCGGACGGGGATTTTTCTTTGGGACCAGATTGCTCCCGCCGCAAACCGCCTACGGCTCGCAATCGCACTTCTTCTCCGTCCCGGGCACGGCCTTGGTGCTGGCCGCCGGAGCGGCGGTTGCTCCGTCTGCCGAGCGGGGCTCGATGCTTGCGAAGCTTGGTCCGCCCTTGCTGAGCGGGCGGCTGGAGACGAGGACTCCCGGAAGGGTGGATTTACCCTTCGGGCCATAAGGAGAGCGCGCGGCAATGATCTCGAAACCGGTGCCGTCCGGCGTTTTTTCCACCCGCTGGGGAGGATCCGAGGAGATTTGGCCGTCGGAGGAAAAGAAATAGATGTCTCCCGGCGGTAGGGCCCGATCATCGGCGGGGGTGAGGCGCACGCGGATCTCCGCGGCGTCCGGAGCGGACAGCAGCTCCGCCTTCCAGCCTTCGATCGGCCGGGGAAGCTCGGCGCGTGCGCTCGTGAAGGAGGCCGCCACCGCGGGGTCGGCTTTCGCTTCGGCTTCCACGGGAAGCTCCAAGACCAGTTCCTTCTTTCCCGGGTAACAACCGTCCGCGCAGGCCATCCAGGAGGCGGTGGCCTTCAGTTTCACCCGCGCGGGAAGCTCCGCGGGCGGCGTGACCTCCACCAGCAGCATTACATCGCGTTCAAAGCCATGCACGGGGTGGATCGCCATCATGCTCTTCTGCGGATACGGCCATTGGATCGCCCCGGCGGAAAAGCCGGCCGGCAATTGCCACTCGAGCTTTACCGGCACGCCGGCGATCCCCGGATTCCGCCAATAGGTGTGGAATCCTTCATAGTGGTGGATTTTCACGCCGACGGTGAACGGGACGCCTCTGGCGACGCTCGAATTTTCCGCCACCAGCGCGATGTCGATGCCCTTCACGGGCTTCTCCTCCGCCGCGCCAGGGAGGGCAGGAAGGAAGGCGAGCAAGAGGGCGGGTAGCAGCTTCATGGCTTGGCATGAACGTCACGGCGCGGGCCGGGCTGTCAAGAATGTCCGCCCGTCCCCGAAATGAGAGTCGCTCTCCGCCGCCGTTGCCGATCTTGCGAACATCGTGTATCTCCCGGCGGATGAGCGACCACGCGCTGCTGCGATATTGCCCCGACCTCCTGGCCTACAACCGGCGGAAAACCCGCGAGGTCATGGTCGGAAATGTCGGCGTCGGCGGCGGAAATCCGATCCGCGTGCAGTCGATGATCACCTCCGACACGCGCGACACTCCCGCCTGTGTGAGCGAGGTTCTCCAGCTTGCCGAAGCGGGCTGCGAGATCGTCCGCATCACCGCCCAGACCAAGATCTACGCGGCCAATCTGGAAAATATCGCCCGGGAGGTCCGCGCCGCCGGCTGCCAGGTGCCGCTGGTGGCGGATATCCATTTCAAACCCGATGCCGCGCTGGAAGCCGCGAAATGGGTGGAAAAAGTGCGCGTCAATCCCGGCAATTACGCCGACAAGAAGAAATTCGAAGTCCGCGAATACAGCGACGCCGAGTATGCGGAGGAACTCGGCCGCATCCGGGAGGAATTCGCCCCTCTGGTGGATCTCTGCAAATCGCTCGGCCGCGCCATGCGCATCGGCACGAACCACGGCTCCCTCTCCGATCGCATCATGAATCGCTACGGCGATTCCCCGCTCGGCATGGTGGAGAGTGCGCTGGAGTTCGCCCGCATCGCCCGGGAGATGGATTACCACAATTTCGTCTTCTCGATGAAGGCCTCGAATCCGAAGGTGATGATCGAGGCTTACCGCCTGCTCGTCGCTCGGCTCGACCGCGAGGGGCCCGATTGGAACTACCCCATTCACCTCGGCGTGACCGAGGCCGGAGACGGGGAGGATGGCCGTATCAAGAGCGCCATCGGCATCGGCTCCCTGCTCTCCGACGGCATCGGGGATACCATCCGCGTGTCGCTCACGGAGGATGCCGTCTTCGAAGTGCCGGTCGCGCAGGCCTTGGCGGCGCCTTTCCAAAACAAGACGGATCAACCTCCCGGCGCTGCGCTGGTGGCCTCCTACGACCCTTTCTCCTACGAACGCCGCAAGAGCGATGTCATGGAGGTGATGGGCTATCAGCTCGGGGGGGACAAAAGCGTCCGCGTCTTCACGACTCAGGAGAAGTGGAACGCGGTGGCCCACAAGATCGCCAGGATGGGCGACTTCAAGCCGGAGATCATCCTTGAGAAATCCGGAGTCGTCGCCATCGATCCCCGTGACGAAGCGGCCTTGTCGGCGCTCAATCATGGACCCGGTACCCGTCTTGTAACGGTGGCCGACGGCCTCGATCTCGATGTCATTCCGGCCTTCCGGATGCTTGCCTTCCGTTTGGACGCGCGGCATCCGATCCTCCTTAAGGACACCCTGCAACCCCCGAAGGAGAGCGGCGATTTCCTGGCGACCTTGCTCCTCGCCGCGCGCCACATCGGCTCCCTCCTCTGCGATGGCATCGGGGATGCGGTGCTGGTTCAGGGCGAGCCCGCCGCCGGACAATCGCTGCGCCTTTCCTACAACATCCTCCAAGCCGCCGGCACCCGCATCTTCAAGACGGACTATGTGGCCTGTCCGAGCTGCGGCCGCACCCTTTTCAATCTCCAGAACACCACCCAAAAGATCCGTGCTTCCACCGGGCATTTGAAAGGGGTTCGCATCGCCGTGATGGGCTGCATCGTCAACGGGCCGGGAGAGATGGCCGATGCCGATTTCGGCTATGTCGGCGGCGCACCCGGAAAGATCAATCTCTACGTGGGCAAACAGCCGGTGAAGTTCAATATTCCCGAAGCCGAAGCCGTCGAGCGCCTCATCGATCTCATCCGGGAGCACGGGAAATGGATCGACGCCCCCGCCGGCGAACCTGTCGAAGTCTGACCATGTCCGGTACCCTCACCCAGACGATCGAGGACGTTTCGCTGGATGTCCCTTGGAACGTGGTGGTTCACGATGATCCGGTGAACCTCATGACGTATGTCACCCTCGTACTGATGAAAATCTTCGGCTATCCGGAGAGCCGTGCCGCGGCGATGATGATGGAAGTCCACAAGAGGGGCCGCGCCATCGTATGGACGGGAGAGCGGGAGAAGGCGGAGTTTTACACCCAGCAGCTCCAAGCGCATCAATTGAAGACCTCGATGGAGAAGACGGAATGAAAGTGGCCCCCACGCTGAAAGGCGGGTTGCGCATCGATATCGAGACGCCGCTCGATTGGATGGTGCTGCGGTGCATCTCCTACGACGCCCGCGGCGGCGGGATCGACCTCGCCGACCGCGTCTCCGCTCCCATGGCCGGTGACGAGGCCGCCGGGGATTGGCAGGAATACGTGCTGCCCGAACTGCGGGAGAGCTTTACCGCCCAGCTCGACGCCATCGAGGCCGCTATCGCCCATGCGGGCGATGGCGAAGAACCCGGCGAGGTTTTTATTACCCGCGAGGATTCCGACCTCTGGTACGGGGGACTGAATCAAGCGCGGCTCGCCTTGGAGGAGCGCTACGGCTTTTCCTCCGCCACGTTGGAGGAGATGACTCCCGGCGAGAGATCCGCGTGGTTTCGCTCGCAGTTCTACCTCCACGTCCAGAGCGTGCTGCTGGATCACGTGCTCAAGTAGCCGCTGCTCCCGGCGGCCTTTTTACCCCGCCTGCTCGCTCTGGAGCGAAATAGACAGGCCCGGGACAAGCCGCAGCACCTCCGCGACCTCCAGCTCGTTCTGACAGCGCAGGTCCATCGGGCATTTGCTGGCGAAGCAGGGGGAGCACTCCACTTTCCGCCGCGCGATCCCATGCTGCCTGCCCAGCGGCCGCATCCACTCCGGCTCGCCGGGACCGAAAAGGACGAGACACCGCGTGCCTACATGGGCCGCCAGATGAGGCACGCTGCCGTCTGATGCAATGCAAAGGCCGTGCGAAGCCAACTCCTCCAGCGCAGGCGGCTCGAGGCGCACGCTCTCCGCGTTCTTTTCCAGAGCTTCCCCAAGCTTCTCTCCCAAGGGACCGGCAGAGCCGATCCGGATCGGCCGGCCTGTTTCCCACAGGCTTGCGGCCAGCTCCTTCCAGCGCTCTAGCGGCCACTCGAAATGCCTGCCGAGATCCGAATCCGGGACCAGCAGCACGCGCTCCATCACCCTCGGCACGCCCGGGGTCACCGGCACGAAATTCGCCGGGGTCATCGTCTCCGCCCCGAGCTTCTCCACCAGGCCCAGGTAAAATTGCACCCGGTGCCGCACGGGGCCCGGTTCTTCCACCACCCGGATCGCTTCCGTCAGGCGCTTCTCCAGACCTTTTGCCGGGGGCCCCAACCGCCGCGGGATCCCCGCTTTTGCGATCGCATCGGCTGCGTCTCCTGCTTCCCATGCCAGGGCCGTGCCGGTTCTTTCCAGCAGCGCGGCAATCTCCCGTACGGAAGCCTTTTCCCGATAGCGCCCGGCGGTTTCAAATCCGCTCGCCTGCCAAAATGCCGCCTGCCGCTCCGGGCACAAGACCCGTACGGCAGCTCCAATGCGCTTCAGCGCGCGCATCGCCGGCACGGAGAGACAAGCCTCCCGCCACGCCGCAGGAGCGGCGACGAGCAAGGCGTCGCCGGGTTGGATCAGCGGACCGTCAGGCATGCGCGGCGGAGCCTATGCGCGGCTTGGCAGACGGGGCAAGTCATGGTCACTCGCCGCTTTTCTCCAATTCGTCCGCCAACCGGCCTGGAAGGCCGGGTTCGAGCAGCAGCAGTATTTTCAACTGGGCGGGGTGCAAGCGCTTCACCAATTCCACGAGGCCGTCGTCATTGGCCGAAACCTGCGCCGGGATGAAAGGGAAAATCGCTTCGGCCTCCTGCTTCACGGTTTCCACGTCAAAGGCTGCTCTCCCTCCGCCCGCTGTCGTTGCGAAGGCCGCCGGCCGCAATGCGAACCAAGAGGGGATGGCGGGATCGGATCCGCTTTCCGAAGAGATGATATTCAATTGCTCCCTTACCACATCGCCGTGCCTGGTGATGCTAAGCTGGCTGCGAGTGAGCTCGCAGAGGCTCCATGGGGAATACCGTTCGTCCGCCAGCCATTCGCCCGCCGTGATGAGGCGGTCATGGAGGGGATCTCCCGTAATCCCTTGGAAAGGAATCCCGATCCCCCCTTTCCCGCTGTCGGCGCGCGATTGCTCCAGGTTCTCCCGCTCTTCCTGCTGGATTCGCGCGATCTTGCTCTTCATCTCCGAGCGTTGTTTCGCATCAAGCTGCAAGGCATCGGTCAATGCCGAGCAGTACCACGAGCGCTGCCGCGCTGCCAGTTGATCGATAAGACGTTCCAACTTTTCGGTCGCCCCCTCGCTCAAAGGAGCCCAGTGCGGAAACTGGTCGATGATAGATCCTATCCTTTCGATCAGGCTGCCCGGCCCTTCGTCCAGTTCCGCTCCCCGGAAGTCCTCGACCAGCCAGCGGATTTCCAAAGAGGTCATCCCTTTCCGGCAGCGTGCCGCGAATTCTTCCGCCACCTCTCCCGTATTCCGCGGTTCAGGAGCGGCAGGCCTGTCCCGCACCTACGTCGGCTTCATCTTCACGGAGCTGGCGCGGTTGAGTCCCATCGTTCCCCGGGTTGCCTGAGCCGCCATCCAGAAGGCCACGCAGGAGACGATCACCGCCAGGGCGAACCACATGGCACCGCCGCCACGTTTTCTCCGCGGCTCCTCCGGCTCGCGGAATTGCTCGAGCAAAGCCTCCAGGTCCACCACCTCCTGGTCGCTGTCCGTGTCGTCCCGTGATTCTGACACCCGTGGATTCTATCCGTTTCCAGTGGGAGACGCAAGCCGCCTCCTACTTCGCATCCGCGAAGGCCACCCTCCCGAACTTGTCCGGCTGATGGAAATCGGGGTCGCCTCCGCCCAAATCCGCCGCGCTGAGGAAACGCTGCTCCGGCGAACCCAAGATGAATGCCACATTCATCCCCGAGCCCTCACCGAAACCCAGGCGCGCTTCCAGCAGGTCCCGCGGTATCGCCATCGCTGCGATCCAGCCACCACCCGGAGCCAGCTCCGCGAATGTCGCCACCTCGGGAAAAGCGATTTCGCCTGCTCCGCGCGTTGCCGGGGAGCGGCGAATTCACAGCTCCACCACGCGCCGTTCGGTGCCAGATTGAACTCGAAGTAGCGTCCGCTGGTCGGCTCGCTCAGGAAAAGTTCCGCCACATCGTGCTTCCAGAGCTCGTGGGTAAAGCGGCCGGGCCGGGCCGCGGGGTGGAGC
>CAMPGU010000020.1 GCA_946885645.1 uncultured Haloferula sp. | reverse complement strand
GAGACGTGAGGATGGATCTTCACCACCCCCTGCCCCCGCAGCAGGCTGCGGGGAAAGAAAAGCGGCAGCGGGCTGCCGCAGTCCAAGGCGGCTGCGCCGCACGGCTGTGGCGGGCATGGTGTGATTTCTCACCCTCCCAGTCTTCCCGGCCGGCAGGCTGGCGGAACGGGGAGAATGGCGCCGAATTCTCCCTGCACCGAGTTCCGCGACTCGATCCCGAGCAGGTAAGCCTTGGCTTCCAGTCCGCCTGCAAAGCCCGTCAGCTTCCCGTCGGACCCGACCACCCGGTGGCACGGCACCACGATGGACACCGGGTTTTTCCCGTTCGCGGCCCCCACCGCGCGCACCGCCCGGGGGCTTCCGATTTGCCGGGCGATCTCCCCGTAGCTCCGCGTCTCGCCGAAAGGAATGGTCGTCAAGGCCTCCCAGACCTTCTTCTGAAACCCCGTTCCCCGGAAATCGAGCCCGAGGGTGAATTTCCGCAGCGTTCCCCCGAAGTAGCCCTCCAACTGGAGTTCCGTTTCGAGCAGCACCGGGTGGTCCCGATCTTCTTCAAGCGGACCCAGGCGCACGCGCTCCGGGCGGTCGTTCTCCCATAGGATCGCAACCAGGCCTTTCCCGCTCGCGACCAGCTTCAGCGTGCCTACGGGCGAGGGCATCGTTTTATAGAAGCCAGGAGCCTCGGTGTCCGTTCTCGCTTTCATCGGCGGGCCGTTGGCGGTGGAGCAGTCTCAGGGCCGGATCTCCGCCATGGCGCGGGGACCGGCGAGCATCTCGCCCGCCACGGCGCGGATTTCTTCCGCGGTGACGGCTTGCCAGATGGCCAGTGCTTCGGCCGGTGTCACGATGCGCCCGTATTGAAGCAGGCTGTCGCCGGCCCAGGATCCGTGCGAGGCGGTGCTCTCCATGGCCATCTTCGTCTGGCTGGCGGCGAGGCGTTTGGCGCGCCGGAGCTCGTCTTCCTTCGGGCCGTTTTTCGCGAGGTCTTCCAATTCGCGCTCAATGCAGCCAATGGCTTCCGCGCGGCCCTTCGGGGAGAGTCCGGAGTGGATCTCGAAAGAGCCGGTTTCCGCGAAGAAGCTCGCGTCGCAGGAGACATGATAGCAGAGCCCCCGCTTCTCCCGCAGCTCCTGGAAAAGCCGCGATCCGGCACTTTCGCCGAGGACCATCGAGAGCAGGCGATAGGCGTGCCGCCGGACATCGGAGCGGCCCGGAGTGCGCCACGCCAGCGCGAGCTGGAGCTGGTCGGTCTCCCGCTCGTCGATCACGTGACCGGGCTGCGGCAGGCCGTTGACCCGCGGGGAAGCCACCGGGGGAGCCGACTTCGGCAAATGTCCCTCCAGCAGGGAAATGAGCTCCGGCGCGGCGAAAGGGCCTGCCACGGAGATCACCACGTCCTCACGGAAGTGATGCAGGTCCCGGAATGCGGCGAGTTCCTTCTTTTTGATCCGGGTAATGCTTTCTTCCGTGCCGGAGACGGATTCTCCCAGCGGATGCGGGGACCAGAGCGCGGCCGAAATCAGATCGCCGATGTGATCGCCGGGAGATTCCCGGTACATCACGATTTCCTCCGCGATCACGTCCCGCTCCAAGCCGATCTCCTTCGTGGGGAAAGAGGCGTTCCAGACGATGTCCGCGGTGATGTCCGCCAGCAGGGACAAGGAATCGGCATCGCCGCGGGCCTCGTACACCACCTGATCTTCCGTGGTGCACGCGTTCAAGGAGCCGCCGGCATCCTCGATGTCCAGACTGATCGCCCGGGCATCGCGGCGCGGGGTGCCTTTGAAGACCATGTGCTCCACAAAGTGCGCCGTGCCCGCCAAGCCCGGAAGGTCGTCCCGGCTGCCTGCGGGCACGTGAATGGAAAAGGATGCGCACTCGCTCTGCGGCAGCGTGGAAACGGCCAGGCGGAAGCCGGACGGCAGGATCAGGGATTCGTAGGTGGCCGGGTTCATCGCAGCAGGGCGGCGGCGAGCATGATGTCCGCCGGCACGGTGATCTTGGGATTCGGGGCAGGGGAGCTCACCAGTTTCGTCGGAACGCCGATGGCTTCAACGGCGGAGACCTCGTCGGTGACGATCAGGCCCTTTTCACGCACGGCGGCGTAAGCCCGCCGCAGGAGCGCCGTGTCGAAAATCTGCGGGGTCTCCATGAACCAAAGCTTGTCCCGGCTTACGCTCTCCACGGTGAATCCCGCGTCGTCCGCGCGTTTCATGGTCTCCGTCGCCTGCCGGGCCAGCGCCGCCGCCTGATGGTCCGCCGCAGCGGCGATGCAGGCGTCGATGGCTTCCGGCGAGACCAGCGGGCGGGCGCCATCGTGCACCGCGACGAGGGCTTCCTCCACTTCCGCCAAGCCGCTCTCCACCGAGTGTTGCCGTTCCGTCCCGCCGTCCGCGCGGAGCAGGGGCTTCGGGAAATCCTTGCCGAGCGCCCCGAAACGGTCCTCCGGGGTCACCACGATGACCCGCGAGATGCCCTCCGCCGCCATGAATGCATCCACGCTCCTGCGCAGCACGGATCTCCCGAGCAGCTCCGCCGCGAGCTTGTCGAAGCCCATGCGGCGGCTGCTGCCCGCGGCCACGATGATGGCGGCGCAAGAAGGCATCAAGAAAGACGCTTGGCGACTTCCTGGGAGAGCGCTTTCCCGTCGGCCCGGCCGGCGGCACGCTCCTGGGCGAGCTTCATCACCCTGCCCATGTCCGCCTTGGAGGAAGCCCCGGTTTCGGCCACCACGGCATCCACCAGCGCGGTGATTTCCTCCGCGGAAAGCGCGGCAGGCAGGTATTTTTCGAGCACCTTGATCTCGGCGGCTTCATTCGCGGCCAGTTCCTCGCGGCCCGCGTTGGAGAATTGCGTGAAGGAATCCTGCCGCTGCTTGATCTGCTTGCGGATCAGGGCTTCGACTTCCGCCTGATCGAGCGTTGCCGTGAGGTGGCCTTTTTCAATCGACGCATTGGTCATTGCCGTCTTCAGGGCGCGCAGGACCGCGAGCGTGACGGTGTCCTTCGCCTTCATCGCGGTTTTCAGGTCTTCGGGAATCCGGGTGGCTAGATCGCTCATGGGAGGGATGTGGTAGCCGCTCGGCCCTTGGCGGGAAAGTGGAATCCGCGTGGGTCCGGGGCGGCGGAAGCGGGAAAGCGGTGGCGCGGGGGAAAAGGGGTCTATATGGGAAGCGCATGGAGACGTCTTCCACCGGTACCCGCGTGTATCTTTCCATCATCGGGCTGCTATTGGCCGTCGTCGGCGGGGTTTTTCTCGCGCTCATGTGGCGCAGTTTCCAGCGGGCGAGGGAAGTGGAGCAATGGCCGGTGGTGCCTTGCACGATCCTGCGTTCGGCGGTCGATGAGCGCCAGATCGACCCGAACGGCCCGGTCGAGCGCCGTTTTTCCGTGCTCTACGGCTACCAGTGGGAAGGTGCGAACCGCGACAGCGAGCTCTGGAAGCTCCGTGGTAGCGGCTGGACCTCCAAGGAAGAGAACGTGCAGGCGCTGGTCGCGCGCTATCCGGAGGGGTCGGCGCAGGAATGCCGCGTCAATCCCGGCGATCCGGAGATTGCCGTGCTGGAGCTGGAGTCGAAGGCCCCCGGCTATTCCCTGTGGTTCCCCGGCATCTTCGTCGTGGGCGGCATCGGCATGATCGTCGGTGCCTGGCGGCGGTGATCAGCCGCATTTCGCGATGCCGTCCGCAGTTGCCAGGAAATGCATCGGGAGATCGTGTAATTCCACCGGCAGCTCGGCGAGCACCTGTTCCCGGAAGCTCACGCCCACGCGTAGGGATTCGCTATCCGCGGCGGAGAGGGCGCGGTCGTAGAAGCCTTTTCCCCGGCCGAGCCGTTTTCCGCCGCGGGTGAAGGCCATGCCGGGACAAAGGAAGAGCGCGATTTGCTCCGTGGGGCAGACCGGACTATCCGCCGGCGGCTCCAGGATACCGAAGCGATTCGCCGGGAAGGCTGCCACGGAAGCGGCATCAGTGAAGTGAAAGACGAGGGACTCTCCCTCCATGCGCGGGAGGACCCATTGCCGGTCCGGCAGGTCCGCGAGCAGCGGTAGCAGCAGCGGCTCGCCGAGGATCGATGAAAAGGCGGCGATCACCCGGGCCGGATGGTTCGCCAGCCATTCCCGGAGATGGCCTCGGATGGCGGAAGACTGCGCGAGCTGGCTGTCGAAATCCGGCCGCGAAGCGCGCAAAAGGCGGCGCAGGGCGGGTTTGGAATCTTCGCGGGGACTTGTCACTTGCATTGGGGCGGCTGCATCGGGAACCTATCCGGCGTGATCCGCCGCTGGCAAGCCGTCCTGCTATCCCTCCTTTTCCCCCTCTGCGCGCGGGGCGATGGGGCTGCGGGCAAATTCCAGTGGAGCGAGCCCAAGACAGGGGCGGGCATTTTCACCGACGAACTCGGGATGCTGGACCGCGAGCGGGAGGAGTATGCGAACAGCTTGGCCGGCTACGCGTCAAACCGCGTGGCGGAGGCAAAGGCGAGCGCGGCATCGCTCGCGGAAGCCCGGCGGTTGGTGGCGCTCGCATTGCACCTGGCTCCCAGGAACCGCAAGGCGCTGGTCCTGAATTTCCAGCTTTCCCGCGGAGTCCTGCCGGAGGCCGTGGCCAATGACTACCGGCCGGACGTCCTGGCGCGGCTGCTTTTTACCCGCAGCGAGCTGCTGAAGAAGCAAGGCGGAACGGAAAACACGCTGCTTTCCAAGATTTTCATCGAACTGGCAGCGGAGATGGATCCGAAGAACGACGACGCGGTCTATGCCAGCGAGCTGCAGCGGCTGGATCAGGGCAATGTGAATTGGACCGCCCTGACGGATGTGAAGACAGGTGGCCCCAAGAAAGAAGATGCCGGAGACAAGGCCGGGGAGCTGCCTTGAGGGGGAGAGCTACTTTTTCTTAAAGCCGAGAACTTGCTTATAAGGAGCCGTCACATTGCCCTTTTTCGTGAGGATACCTGCATCGACAAGGGTCTGCTTGCGTTGTGCGGCAGTCATCTTCGCCAAGCGCCCCGAAGTGCGCTCCCAAAGTTTCTCAATGCTCTGCTCGCCCCGGCTTTCGCTCACGTCCTCAAGTTGGCCGGAAATAGCCTAAAATGCAAGACGGACCCCGAACGGCGATTTGAATATGGGATTTAAGGCGCAGCGGTTTTAGATCATTTGCCAGCGTTCTCGTCCATGCGGGCGATTTCCGAGGGGTGGGGATGCCGAAGTGCCAGCTTGCCGATGATCGCACCAGGGGCTTGCCAGCGTGCGGCGGAGCTTTAGGCTACGCGCTCTTTTCCCATGAAAATCTGGCTCGACGGCGAATTGGTGGATGAATCCGCGGCGAAGATCTCCGTGTTCGATCACGGCTTGCTCTACGGCGACGGGGTCTTCGAAGGCATCCGCTTCTACAACCGCCGGGTCTTCCGCCTCGAGGAGCACATCCGCCGCCTCTTCGACTCCGCCCGGGCGATCGTGCTGGAGATCCCGTGGACGCAGGAAGAAGTCTGCCGCTACGTGGTGGAAACCGTGGCCGCCAACGGTCTGGACGATGGCTACATCCGTCTGGTCGTGACCCGCGGGTCGGGTGGCTTGGGCTTGAACCCTTACCTGTGCAAGCGGGCGAGCATGTTCATCATCGCCTCGACGATCAGTCTCTATCCGAAGGAGCACTATGAGAACGGCCTGGCCGTCATCACCTGCGCCACGCGGCGTCCCGCGCCAGCCGCGCTGATGCCGCAGGTGAAGTCTCTGAACTACCTGAACAACGTGATGGCGAAGGTGGAGGCGATCCAGGCCGGGGCGCTGGAAGCCGTGATGCTCAACGAGCAGGGCTACGTGGCCGAGTGCACGGGGGACAACATCTTCATCATCCGCGACGGCGTGCTGCACACCCCGCAGGTCAACGACGGGGCGCTGGACGGCATCACCCGCCGGGTCATTCTGGAACTGGCGAGCCAGCTCGGCGTGCCGATCGTGGAGCGACAGCTCACCCGCTACGACATCTTCGTGGCCGACGAGTGTTTCCTTACCGGCACCGCCGCCGAAGTGATTCCGGTGGTAGAGCTCGATCGCCGGAAGATCGGCGAGGGCAAGCCGGGTCCGGTCACGCGCCGCTTCATCACCGCTTTCAAGGATCTGGCCGGGAGCACCGGCACGCCGATCGATTGAGGCCGGACCGCTGCCCGTTCAATTGCGGGAAGGATGTGCCGCAAGCTTACTTTTGCGGAGAAGCAGGGGAGCTCGCGCAACTCCGCGAGAAAACACCGTTTCTGCCGGAGATTTCCTTTCGCATTCCGTCCGGGCGCTTTTAGCTTGGCGTAGCAATGGACTGCGACATCTGCGGCAAGAAAGCAAAGGTGCACCTCACCCAACTGGTGGGCGGGCAAATCAAGAAAATTGCCCTTTGCGACGACTGCGCCAAGGAGAAAGGCGTGACCGATCCGACGGGCTTCGCCTTGGCGGAGATGCTGCTTGGCAAGACGCCGGGAAAGGCGGTCATCCCCTCCGCGCCGGTGCTGGCAGGTGCGGGACGGCGTTGCCCTGAATGCGGCTTTACGCTGGACGATCTGCGGCGGATCCGGCGCTTCGGCTGCGCGACCTGCTACACGACTTTCAAGGACGAGGTGAACCAGATGCTCCGCGGCATGCACAAGGGCAGCAAGCATTGCGGCAAGGTGCCGGCGGGCTTGATGGAACTGCACGAGCGCACGCAGCGTCTGGAGGAACTACGCGGGAAGCTGGATCAAGCGATTATCTCCGAGAATTACGAGGAAGCCGCCGGCCTGCGCGATGAGATCCGCCAGATCGAAGTCCGCACCGCCTCCCGATCTACCGAAACGCCATGATGCGCTTTTCAACACTAGTCAAAAATCCCGCCGACTGGATGACCGGCGAAGGGGCGGATAATGCCATCGTGCTGACTTCCCGCATCCGGCTCGCACGCAATCTCAAGGGCGAACCGTTCCCCGGTTGGGCGAAGAAGGAGCAGCGCCAGCACACGTTGGACCTGCTGCGCCCCGCGGCGGAGGGGCTGCCTTGCATGAAGGACGCCTTTTCGCAGGAGCTCGACGACCTTACGTCCGTGCAAAAACAGGTGCTGGTAGAGCGCCACCTTATCAGCCGGGAGCACGCCGCCCGCGGGGAGGGAAGCGCGGCCGTCATCGAGCGGCGGCAATCGGTGGCCCTGATGCTTAATGAGGAGGATCACCTCCGCATGCAATCGATCCGCCCCGGCATGGCCTTGCGCGCCGCCTACGATGCCTTGGCCGAAGTGGACGAGGAGATCGAGCAATCGCTGGAAATTGCCTTCGATCACGAGTTGGGTTATCTTACCACTTGCCCGACCAACCTCGGGACGGGCCTCCGTGCGTCTTCGATGCTGCATTTGCCCGCGCTGGTCCTCAGCGACCAGATCGGCCAGGTGCTTCAGGCCGTGAACAAGATCGGCCTGGCGGTGCGGGGACTCTACGGCGAGGGAACGGAGTCCCTGGGGAACCTTTTCCAGATCTCCAACCAGTCCACGCTCGGCGAGAGCGAAGAGACAATATTACGCAGGCTGGAGCGCGTTATTTCCCAAGTTGCGACACATGAGCGCAATGCCCGCGACAAGTTGTTGGAGGATGACCCCGAGATGGTGAGCGACAAGATCGGCCGCGCCTACGGGGTTCTACGGCATGCGTGGATCATTGACTCCAAGGAGGCTCTGAACCATTTGTCCTTGCTACGGCTGGGGGGAGACCTCGGTTTTCTACCGCAGGAAACCGTGAAAACGTGCGATGCTCTCCTGATGGACATCCAACCGGCACACCTCCAGCTACACAGCGGCAGGAAATTGTCTCCGGAAGAACGCGATGCGATTCGCGCGGAAATCGTCCGCTCCCGGTTGCAATCCCTTGAAGCCCCTGATATTCGTTCTACAAGGAGAAAGAACGGAAACGACCCAGATCCCGAGATTCTATGAACAATTTCACACCCAGAGCCCAACAGGTGCTGGCCCTCGCCCGGAAGGAGGCCGACCGCTTCAATCACAGCTACGTCGGGACCGAGCACCTGCTGCTCGGTCTGATCAAGCTGGGGCAGGGAGTGGCGGTCAACGTTCTGGAACGGATGGGGCTGGACCTCGAAAGTGTCCGGATGGAGGTCGAGAAAGAAGTCGGCACCGGCACCGGTCAAAAGATTTCCGGAAGCATCCCCTACACGCCCCGCGTGAAGAAGGTGCTGGCGCTCGCCAACAAGGAGGCGAAAGCCCTCAATCACAGCTATGTCGGAACCGAGCACATCCTGCTCGGCCTGCTCCGTGAAGGCGAAGGAGTCGCTGCCCGCGTCCTCCGCCGCATGGACGTGGACATCCAGCGCACGCGCAACGAGATCCTGGCCGAAATCGATCCGAATTTCACCCCGGACGATGACGACCACGACGACGACGAGGATGACGACGATAACTTCGAGGAGGAAGGCAACGAAGGCGAGGAAGCCGAAGTCGAGGGCAAGACGAAGACCCCGGCCTTGCGCGCCTTCGGCCGCGATCTGACGAAGCTGGCACGCGATAGCGAGCTGGACCCGGTGATCGGCCGCGAGTCCGAGATCGAGCGGGTGATCCAGATCCTGTGCCGCCGCACGAAGAATAACCCCGTTCTGATCGGGGAAGCGGGTGTTGGCAAGACCGCCATCGTCGAAGGCTTGGCCCAGGAGATCGCTTCCGGCAACGTGCCGGAAATCTTGCGGGACAAGAAGGTCATCACCCTGGACCTCGCGCTGATGGTCGCCGGGACGAAGTACCGCGGCCAATTCGAGGAGCGGATCAAGGCCGTGATGGACGAGATCCGGAAGGTGAAGAACGTCATCCTTTTCATCGACGAGCTGCACACGATCGTGGGTGCCGGCTCGGCGGAAGGGGCGATGGACGCTTCCAACATCATCAAGCCCGCGCTTTCCCGCTCGGAGCTGCAGGTGGTGGGTGCGACGACGCTCAACGAGTACCGCAAGTATATCGAGAAGGACGCCGCGCTGGAGCGCCGCTTCCAGCAGGTGAAGGTGGATGAACCCTCCGTGGACGACGCCATCAAGATCATGCGCGGCTTGCAGGAAAAGTACGAGACGCACCACAAGGCGCACTTCACTCCCGAGGCCGTCGAGGCTTCGGTGAAGCTTACCTCGCGCTATCTCACCGGCCGCTATCTTCCGGACAAGGCCATCGACGTGCTCGACGAAGCGGGTGCCCGCGCGCGCATCGGCCAGATGACCCGCCCGCCGGAAATCAAGCAGCTCGAAGCGGACATCGAACAGGTGAACCGCGAGAAGATCGGTGCCATCGGCGAGCAGGATTTCGAGAAAGCCGCCTCCCTGCGCGACAAGGAGAAGCAGATCAAGAAGACGCTCGACGAGACCTTGAAGACCTGGCGCTTGAAGTCCGAGGAGACGGTCGTGGAAGTCGGCGATGAAGACATCATGGCCGTGGTTTCCAAATGGACCGGCGTCCCGCTCCGCCGCATGGAGGAGAAGGAGGCCGAGAAGCTGCTCAAGATGGAAGGCGAGCTGGAAGGCCGGGTGATCGGTCAGGACGAAGCCGTCCGCGCGATCTCGAAGGCGCTGCGCCGCTCGCGCGCCGACCTGAAGGATCCGCGCCGGCCGATCGGCTCCTTCCTCTTCCTGGGCCCGACGGGCGTGGGCAAGACCTACCTGGCGCGCAATCTCGCCGAGTTCATGTTCGGTGACCCGGAAGCGTTGATCCAAATCGACATGTCGGAGTACATGGAGAAGTTCACCTCCAGCCGCCTGATCGGATCGCCTCCGGGCTACGTCGGCTATGAGGAAGGTGGCCAGCTTTCCGAGGCGGTGCGCCGCCGACCCTACTCCGTGGTGCTCTTCGACGAGATCGAGAAGGCCCACCCGGACGTGATGAACCTGCTGCTTCAGATCCTGGAGGAGGGGATGGTGACCGACTCGCTGGGCCGCAAGATCGACTTCCGGAACACGATCATCATCCTCACTTCGAACGTGGGGGCATCCACCATCAAACGCCAGACCTCGCTGGGCTTCGGCGCGATGAATGCCGACGAAGCGGACTTCGAGGGCATGAAGGAGAAGATCCTGGAGGAATCGAAGCGCTACTTCAAACCGGAGTTCCTGAACCGTCTGGATGACCTCGTGGTCTTCCACATGCTCGAGAAGAAGGATCTCGACCAGATCGTGGACCTCGAGATCGACAAGCTGCTCAAGCGTCTGCGCGAGAAGGAGATCACTCTCCAGCTCGACGCGAGCGCCCGGGATCTGCTGGTCAAGAAGGGTTACGATCCGGCCTACGGGGCGCGTCCGATGCGCCGCGCGGTGGAGCGCTACCTGGAGGACCCGCTGGCCGAAGCCTTGCTCCGCGGCGACGTGAAGCCCGGCGATACCGCCCGGGTTGTCTGCCCGGAAGGAAAGGAAGAGCTGGTGTTCGAACCGGTGGGCGCGACGCCCGAGCCGGACAACGCCGGGGTCTGAGGAAACCCGGAAGACATTCTCAAAAGGCGGCTTCCGGAAGGGAGCCGCCTTTTTTGCGAGTAGCCCGCCCGGTCCCCGGGCGGAAGAGCGGTCCCTTCGGCTGTCCATGGTTTGATGTGACATGGCTGGACCGACCGGCGTTCCGCCCGGGGACCGGGCGGACTACTTTAGGCGGACTACTTTGCCTTCCGCTTGCCGTCAGAACGGGTTATCTTCTCTCCGTTCCTCCCCATGGATTTCCGGTTCTACGATCCTGCGGTTCCTCCTTTGGTCACACAGGGACATCTTCCGCATTGGGAGCAGGAGGACTCGACGTATTTTATCACGTGGCGGACGGCGGATTCGATTCCGAAGCAGAGGGCGGAATATTGGCACCGCCTCCGGGCGGAGTGGCTGAGGGATCACGGGATTTCTCCGGACGATTCCAATTGGCGCGGTCAGGTGGAAGTGCTTCCGGAAGAAGTGCGGAAGGAATTCCGCCGCTTCTCCCGGGCGTTGGATGAAGAGATGGATGCTTGCCACGGGGAATGCCTCCTGAAGCAGAGGGATTGTGCCGCGATCATCTCCGATGCGTTGCGGTATTTCGACGGGGAGCGCTACTTGTTAGGTGACTTCGTGGTGATGCCCAACCATGTGCACGTTTTGGTAGGAGGTATGCCGAGGGACGCCATGAAAGGGCAGGTGAAATCGTGGAAACGGTGGTCCGCGCTCGGGATCAACCGGCTGTTAGGGAGGGGAGGTAGGTTCTGGCAGAGCGAGAGCTTCGACCATCTGGTGCGGAGCCAAGCTGCCTTTGACCGCTTTCGCCGCTACATCGCCGAGAATCCGGTGAAGGCGGGCCTCCGCGAGGGAGAGTATTACCTGTGGGAGAGAGAAAAGTAGTCCGCCCGGTCCCCGGGCGGAAGAAGGGAGGGGAAACGCCGCTGCCAGAGGAGGAACGGGATCACCTGAATGGCGCTTGGTGAAGGGGAGAATCGTGCGTGGTGAAGCTCCGTGGTGAGGCTCCGTGGTGAGGCTCCGTGGTGAGGCTCCGACCGGCAGCGCTTGCGGTTCCCCCTGTGAATGGGCCCCTGCATTCCCGGGCGGATTCACTCCGCGCATCCAATAGAGCCCGCGGGACCGTTCATCCGCCCGGGGACCGGGCGGACTACTTCACGGGGTGCCTCAATCCTCCGCTTTGCTCAGCTCCGGCAGGGCGTTTGCTTCCGCCTCCGCCAGCAACTTCGCTTCCGCTTCGAGGGGCACTTCGATCATGAACTTCGTCTCCTGTCCGGGAATGGAAGTCACGTCGATCGTACCCCCGTGCGCTTCGATGGCGCGCTTCACGATGGAGAGCCCGAGGCCGGTGCCTTTGATCTCTTCCTGCGAGTGGTGCTTTTCCACGCGGTAGAAGCGCCGGAAGATGTGCGGGAGGTCGGCGCTCGGGATGCCGACGCCGTCGTCGCTCACCCAGATGCGGGTCTTGGTTTCGTCGCGGCTGCAACCGATGGTAACGGTGAGGCCCCTGCGCGGGTTTTGCTTCAGCGCGTTTTCGATCAGGTTGAAGAGCACCTGCGTCCAATAGAAGCGGTCGCCTGCCAGACTGAGATCGACCTCGGGCATGTCGATCTTGATGATCGCTTGCTGCCCCTGAATCACGGACTCCAGCCGCTCCAGCACGTCGCTGACGCAGGAGCGGATGCGGAAAGGCTTCACCTTCAGCGCCGCGGCCTCGCCGGACTCCAGGCGGGAAATCACCAGCATGTCCTCCACGATGCGGGAGATCCGCTCGGTGTGCTTGCGCATCACCTTGAGGAAGCGGCGCGTGAGGTCCTTGTCATCCACCAGATCGTCGTCGATCAGGTTCTCCAGATAACCATTGATGATCGCCAAGGGGGTACGCAGCTCGTGGGAGGCATTCGCCACGAAGTCCTTACGGATCTGTTCGGTCTGATATTCGTTGGTCACGTCACGGATCACGACTCGGGTGGTGGGATCGTCTGCCGGGCTCTCCGAGAGCCTCGCGGCGTCGATGACCCATGCGTTGATTCCCCGGCGTTCCTGATCGCCGAGGGGGGATGATTGTTGGCCCAGGACCGCGCGCGTCACGGTGGCTTCGCCCGTCTCCAGGCAGCGCATCAGGGCGGCGGCAAGACGCTGGTCGAGGAAGGCTTCGTGGACGGTCCGCCCGGTCAGGTCGCGTCCCCGGAAGAGCGTGCGTGCGGCCTTGTTCGCGAAGAGCACGCGGGCGTCCGCATCCACCAGCATGAAGGCGTCGCGGAGTGCGTCGAGGAGCTGGTCCCGTTCGTTGCGGGCATTCCGCAGGTCCAGATCCAGCTTCAGTTTCCAAGCCGAGACATCCCGGGCAAACTCCTTCCGGGCGCGGCGCAGGCGCAGGGCGGTGACCGCCAGCGCGACGAGGGCGCAAAGGGCGGCGAGTATCGAGATGATGGCAAAGGGATGGGTCATCCTCAGAGGGACGACACGCAGTATCCAATGCCACGCACGGTTTCAACCATCGCTGCATGTTCGCCCAGTTTCTGTCGTAGCCGCTTCATATGGGTATCGAGGGTCCGGCTGTGGACCTCGTCGCTGTAGCCCCAGACGGTGCGGAGCAAATCGTTGCGATCCTGGGCTTTTCCCGCGCGTTCCGTGAGGAACAGGAGCAGCTTGAACTCGGTGGAAGTCAGCTCCACCGGATGGCCTTCGAGGTAAAACTTGAGCGAATTCTTATCAAAGCGGAAGGGCCCGTAGGTGACTTCCACGGAGCCGGGCGGGCCGTCCGAGCGCTTGAGCACGGCTTGGACGCGGAGCATGAGCTCCTTTGGCGAAAAGGGCTTGGTCAGGTAGTCGTCGGCGCCCGCTTCCAGCCCCTGGATGCGGTCTTCCGTCTGGGCCCGGGCGGTGAGCATGATGACAGGGATGTCCCGGCTGCGCGAATCGCGGCGGATTTCCTTGAAGACGCCGTAGCCGTCCTTTCCCGGGAGCATCAGGTCCAGGATCACCAGATCGGGGCGCTCGTGGATCGCCAGCTCCGCGCCGGAGATGCCGTCGTGAGCTTTCAACACCCGGAATCCCGCGCGCTCCAGATTGAAGCCCACCAGGTCCGCGATGTCGCGTTCATCCTCGACGATCAGGATTTTCTGCATGCGCGCTGAGCTTTAGTGACACCCCGTCACGGCGGGAACGGACGGGTTGTGACGAATTCGTCGCATGTCCCCCGGCAGGGCGAACCGATGCCGGAGCTCCAGCAGTCCTACTTCCCGAGCTTCCGGTGCCACTCTTTGTACACCAACGGGGAAATTTCGGAAGGCTTGATTTCCGAGCGGCCACCCCAGAACACGTTTGTATAGGAAACGGGAATGCCCACCGCTTCCAGATGTCGGTCGATCGCGGCCTTGTGCTCCATTACCCGGGGCTTTTCGGTGCCGTGGACCACGCCCATGATGTTCACGTTGCCGAACTGGGGGCCGCCCTCGCGCCAGTAGCAATGGGTCATGCAGAAATGGCGGCCGACTTCCGCGCCGGCCTCGATCTCGCGGCCTTTCGGCACGGCCCAGTGAAAGAGGCCGTTGAAGCGGGTCACGCGTTCGCCGCTGGCGGATGGCTTCACATGCTCCAGGAAGGTCGAGAAGCGGCCGATCACCTTTTTCGCGTTCAAGGTCTCCGCCACCTCGCAAAAGCGATCCACGGACACGCCCAGCTTCGCCGCACGTGCATCCCAGGGACTGGCCACGATCTCTTCGGGAGTCAGCTCTTCTTTCAGGGCGAGCAGGATGTCCCACTCCTCCTGGGTCAGGCTTACCGGCACGGTGGTCATCATGGCGGCAGGCTCGTCGGCCTTGTCACCGGGTTCCAAGGTGCGGCGGCGGATATGGCCCACCCCGAGGGCGAAGACGCCATTCGCGGGCATCAGGAGGTATTCTTCCGCGCCGGTAAGGCGGAGCAAGGCGGTGGCGTGCTCGTCCAGCGACTCGCCGACGGGGACTTTCAGGGTGGTCCAAAGACGGTAACCGGAGCCGGAGACGCCCGTATCCGTGGAGCGGATCACCACGTGCCCGGAGAAGGGGTCTTCCTTCGACATGAAGTCGAAGGCGGCATTCAGCTTTTCCTCCGGCACGCGCCAGGCCACCAGCGCGCCGTGGGCCAGCTTCGTGGAGAGCAAGGTCTGGCGTACCCGCCGGACGATTCCCGCCTCCAGCATCGCCCGGATGCGCTCCAGCACGGTCTCCAAGGGCACGCCGCTTTGCTCGGCGATCACATGGAACGGCTGACGCTGGAAGCCCGCGATCAGGTCCTCGGAAATCGCGAGGATCTTGGCGTTGATGGGATCGGTGTGCTCGACGGGAACGGTTTGCATGGGCGAAAGGCTAGGTGCCGGAATACGCTCCGGCCACGCGGAATTTGCGGGAAAAGGCTCGTTTACGAGCAGGGTGCGATATTTTCCACCATCCGGCCAGACCGTTAGAGCGGGGGAACGGATCCCACTTGTAAGAGGAGTTGAATATATGGTAATCCGAAGCATCGGAAAAGCCAACCGCCTCCCGGCCGATGCAAATCCCCCTGTATTTGACCGTTTTCCTGTCCGCTTCGCTTGCCGCGGAGCCGGTTCCCGGCGCGTGGGAGCATTTTTCCAGCGCGTCCAACGCGGGCGCGTGGAGTGTGAATGATTTCCGCACGGGCAAGGTCTCCGCCGCGCAGTGGCTTTCCGCGGAGACGGGATTCGTCGCCAAGGCGATGAACGGGGCGCCGGGGGTACCGTGCGGCATCTGGTTCTTCACGGGCAGCGAGGCGGGCGAGGGTGCCATGGTGGGAGACTTCCATCAGGCGAAAATCCGGGGGATCCGGCTGCGGTATTTCGTCTCGGCCGAGGAACTGGGGGAAATGGATTGTGCGATCTATGCCTTGGGCCCGGCCGGCAGCACCTTTTACTACAGCGGCTCCGTGCTGGGATCCGGGCTTTCGCCCGGCGGGGCCTGGAGGACTGCGGAATTCGGGTTCAATACCGACTGGTATTATGTCCAGGACGGGGGTTTCCAGTCCACGCCGGTCACGGCACAGATGCTCGCCACGGTCTCCGAGATCGGCTTCCGCTTCCTCCCGAAAGCGGGCATCACCACCGCGACCAGCGCGGGAATCGACGATGTGGTGCTGGTCCCCACGGTGGAAGCTCCGCAGGTGCTTGCCGGTAGTTCCGCCGGGAACTTTACCCTCGGCTTCACGCCCCGGCCCGGAACCGCCTGTACGATCCTCAAATCGCAGACGGGCGACCTGACCAATTGGCAGGCGGTTACGGGGCAGGAGAGCATCGCCGGTAGCAGCGCCCATCTCTTCCAGACGCCGCGTAGCGGGCCGAAGGCATTCTACCGGGTGGAGGCGGCGGAGTATCTAACACCGGTGGTGACGCCCTAGCGGCGGGGGCTGAGTCCGCCACTCAGAACATGACCGGCGTGCTCCACGCCCACAGATAGAGCGCCACCGTGAGGACCGCGCCCCACAACCCGCGCTCGCGTGAGCTGGTCCGGGTGATCCAGAACGAGGAGAGGAGTCCCAGCGGGGCCAGGATGGAGGCAGCGACGAGGAGCCGCGGCGTGGCCTTGAAACGAAAGACGTCCGCGATCAGCGGCACCGCGGCGAGCCCCGCGATGGCACCCGTTTGGACAATCTCGCAGATTCTCGGCAACTTGGATCTTCCGCTCACCCGTGAAGATGATGGATCGGGGCTGCCCTTGAATAAAAGCATAACTTTCGCGGTCCCTTGAGCAGCACATCTGTGCCCCGCCGCGGGCTCACTTGCCCCCATTCACGGCATCACGCGAATCGATCGCTGCCAGGATCTTCTCCAGCATAAGGGGCGCGGTCAGGTGGGTGAGTCCGGTGATGTGGAAAATCCTGTTACCCGAGCCGGTTAGTTCGCTGGTGGAGACGCGTATATTCGCGGGAAGATTATCGATCTCCTCAAGGGACGCACCGCGATATTTCACCGGCTTACCATTGTCGAACAAGACCCGGTGATGGGTGTCAATCGTGACAGATAGGATCGTGCTCTTCTTGATGGCAAAGCTCCACGGCAGCGGGCCATTTTCCCCGTCACTGATGCCGGAAATGACGATCCAGTCCTTCGTCTCGCGCAGGGACGGTTCCTGGTCCGCGGCGTCGCCTTGGGAGGCGGAGGCTAACAATATCCCGAGGCAGGCAACGAGAGATAGGATGGACTTCATGTTTTTCGCGTGTTGGACTCAGGCCGGTCCCGGATATTCACCGGAAACCCACGGGAAGCACCTGAGCAAGTCCCGCGGTCTCCGGCAAGCGCGCTCTGAAAGCCGCACCAGATCGCCCACGCGCAGCCCGCGGCCGCTTTCCCTCACCCCGCACTTTCCAGATAACGCCGCACCCATTCCAGCGCCTCCTCACGTTCCGTCAGCCTTCCTTCCAGTTGTTCCGTTTGCACCGCTTCCAGGATCTCCTTGAAGCGCGGGCCCGGCTCTATTCCCATGCCGATGAGATCATGGCCCGTAACCAGAGGGGGGGGGATCAGCGGTTCAGCCGCAAATTCATCCCGTTTCGCGATCAGATACTCGAGGTTGTCGGTGAAGCCGTTCGAGGACGCGCAATCCACCCGGTGGAGTTCGAGTTCCTGGGGAAAGGTCGGTGCCGACATGAAGCGCTTGAGCTTCGAGGTCCGCATCTGCTGGACGTTCATGAACTGCATGTGGCGGGAAACCATGAAAGCCACGTCTTCGATTACTTGGTTCGGGTACTTCAGCCGTCGCAGGATCTCCTCCGCCATCGCCGCGCCCATGGCGTCATGCCCGTTGAAACGGATCCGTCCGGCCTCTTCGTCGAAGGTTTGCGTTGGCGGCTTCGCGATGTCGTGGAGCAGCACGGCGAGGCAGAGCTCCAGCGGTGCGTCGTCCCCCAGCATGTCCAGCATGATCCGGGTGTGGACATACACGTCGCCCTCCGGATGCCATTCGGGGGGCTGTTCGCAGCCGATCAGCGGCAGCACTTCGGGAAGGAAACGCGCGATCAGTCCGGAATCCACCAGCAGCTCCAGCCCGCGGGCCCGCGCCGGCTGCACGATCAGACGCGAAAATTCATCGCGGATGCGCTCCGGGGAGATGCGTAGCAGCCCGTCGGAATGTTCCCGGATCGCCCGCCAGGTTTCCGGCTCGATTTCAAAGCCCAGCGTCGTGGCAAAGCGGACCGCGCGCATAAGGCGCAGGGCGTCCTCCGCGAAGCGGTCGGCGGGATTTCCGATCGCCCTCAGGATGCCCGCGTCCAGATCGGCCCTGCCGCCGGTGAAATCGATCACCTCGCCGCTCTCGGGATCCTCGAACAGGCCGTTGATCGTGAAATCACGGCGCTTGGCGTCTTCCTCCGGGGTGGAAAAGGTCACCGTCTCCGGCCGGCGTCCGTCCTTGTAGGAGCCGTCGGTGCGGAAAGTGGCAATCTCCACCGCCGTGCCGTGCTCCTTGGCGATTACCACCCCGAAATGTGCGCCCACTTCGTTCGACCCCGGAAAAAGCCGCGTCACCTGCTCCGGCGTGGCGGAGGTCGCGATATCGTAATCCTTCGGCTCCTTGCCCAGCAGACGATCCCGCACGCAGCCGCCGGCGAAGTACGCGATGTGTCCCGCTTTCTTGAGGCGGCGGGCGAAAGAAGCGGCGGTCTGGCGGGCGTCGGGCACACCGTGTAGATAGAAGCGCCCGGGTGCATCGTCCAGCCGCGTCGCCCGAATCCGTCGCGGTCCTGGACTCCGGAAAGGCAACGGCCGGAAATTCGGGTTTCCGAAGCGATGGCGATGCGTTTGAATGCCGCCACCTTGATCCAGATTTTTCCTTCCTTGGCCCATCCCCTTTGGTTTCTGCCCGTCCTCCTCATCGGGGGATGCATCGGCTCGTTTTTGAACGTGGTGATCTACCGTGTACCTCTGGGCCTCTCGGTGAACGAACCGAAGCGCTCCTTCTGCCCCAAGTGCAAGGCACCGATCCCGCTGAGCCTGAACATTCCGCTGGTGAGCTGGCTGTGGCTGCGGGGGAAATGCTCGAATTGCAAGGCTCCCATCTCCTTCCGCTATTTCGCCGTGGAGCTCCTCACGGCGCTGCTCTTCGCGGCGATATGGGGCTTTCTCCGCGAGTCCCTGCCGCTGGGAGTCTTTCTCAAGCCGGAGCTGGCCGTGGTGCTCCCGCTGTGGCTGATGATCGCGCTCTTCGTGGCGATCACGTTCATCGATGCGGAGCATATGGTGATCCCGCTGTCGTTTACCACCGCGCTCTCCTTTGCCGGGCTGGCCGCCGCGGCGCTGTGGCCGAAGCTCCCGGACATGGCGGCGTGGGCTTCGGGCGACCCTCTGATCGCGGACGGCCTGAAACAATCGGTCATCGGGTGGATCATCGGCTTCTGCGGTCTGTGGGTCGTGGTGCGGCTGGGGAAAATGGCCTTCGGGAAGAAGAAGATGGAGTTCGCCGAGCCGGTCGAGTGGCGCCTGATCGAGCCGGAGAACGAGGAAGATCCGATCTGGTTCGAGATGAACGGCGAGCGCACCGGCTGGTGGGACATTTTTTATCGCAAGACGGATCGCTTGATCGTGGAGACCACGGAGCTCCGGCTGGACGGTGCCGTGGTGGAGCCGGGCACGCTGATCATCCGCGAAACGGGCATCGAGCTACCCGACGGACGCGTCATCGAGATCGAGAACGTGAAGGCGCTCCAGGGACAAGCCGCGCGCGCGGTGATCCCGCGGGAGGCGATGGGTATGGGCGATGTGCACCTGCTCGGCACCATCGGGGCTTTCTTCGGATGGACCGGCGTGTTCTTCAGCCTCTTCGCCGCCTCGCTCTACGCGATCGTGGCAGCGGTGCTGGGGCGGGTGGGTTTCGGCATGCGCCTGCCCTTCGGGCCCTTTCTCATCCTCGGAGCCCTGACGTGGATGTTCGGCGGTTGGAAGCTGGCGCAGTGGTATTTCGAGGGACTGGCGCTCGGGATGTAGCCCCGCATTTACGGATTTGCCGCGCATGCGGAGTCCAGGGCCGCGATCAGACGCTGCCGCAGCGGTGCCGCTTTCTCCGCCAGCCGCGTCTGTTCCTTCTCATACTCCTTCCTGCCTTCCGGCGTCTCGATCCGCACCGGCTCCAGACCGTAGGCGGCGAGATCATAGGGGCTGGCGCGCATGTCCAGATCCCGCAGTTCCATCGCGAGCTCGAAGCAGTCCAGCAAGAGCTCCGAACCCGCCCACGGCATGGATTTGAACGCCCACTTGTAGAGATCCATGTTCGCATGGATGCAGCCAGGCTGCTCGAAGGCCGGCCGATCCATCAGCGCGGGCTGGAGCCGGTTCAGCGGTTGCGCGGCGGGGTGGAAAAAACGGAAGGCATCGAAATGCGAGCAGCGGATCGGGCGGCTCTCGATCAAGGCATCGATTTCCCCCTGGGGGAGCCGCAGCGTCACGCTCGTGGCATGGCGGACGTTCGCACCACGATAGACCATCGCCCACTCGTGCAGACCGTGGCAGGTGAAGACCGGGATGCGGTCGCGCGTCGCCGTCAGGAGATCACGGATCCACGCAAGCCGCGTCCGCTCCTTTTCCCCTAGCAGCGAAGGATCCGCATACACCAGGGTCCCTTGCACGCGGTAAGGCGCCTTCAGAAAGCGGGCGGGCAGGGGATCAGCCGCTTCCAACGCCACGCCGGCACCGGGGTGCCACTCCTCGATCTTCGCATAGGAGAAGCGGTAGTAGGTGAAGAGGAAGTCCTCCACCGGATGAGGCTTCCCCGCTGCGCGGCGGTCCCGCGCGGGCACCGTCCACCGCTCCGCGCGGGCGCGGTGCAGCGCGGCGCGCTGGAGCCATTCACGCGCGGGGAGCAAGGTGGCGGCTACCGGTCCGGTCATCGCGGGGAAGGGAATGCCTGCGGAATCCTTCAGTTCCCGCTTACTTCCAAGCGGAAGAACTTCAGCGCATCAGCCACCGGCTGCGAGATTTCCAGCGTGCCCCCGCCCACCGGCAGGCCCTGGTTCCCCGGGATATCCCAAGGCGTCCACTGTTCCAGATCGTCCGAAACATCGATGCGGAAGGAGCGGTTCGCGGGTAGCGCGAAGTTCAGGGTCACCACTTCACCCTCCCGTGTCAAAGACGGCCGCAGGGCGCTGGTGCCATCCAGCGGCGCGGTGCCCGCGAGGAACTCGTCCTCGTTGGTCCTGCCATCGCCATCGGGATCCATGCCGGGTGCTCCGGCCGGATCCTCGTCCGGCTCGAAATTCGCGGCCCGCCACTCTTCGTAGGTTGCCAGCTCGTCCAGCTCGCCCTCGATCCATTCGGTCAGCAGCGCGACGTTCGTGGCGTCGATCACGTTGCTGCCGATGGGAGGCATGCGGGTGAAGCCGTTGGTGGCGGCCACGCGGTTGAGGACGATGGAGTGGAGCGTGTCGCCCGGCACCACCAGCTTGTTCGCGGGGTCCCCGCCGTTGTTGGAGGCGTTACCGTTGACCAGCATTGTCTGGGCGAGCGTGAGCTCCGGCCTGCCGTCCCAGGAGGACGGGGCGGTGCCGCCCGTCTTGTGGCAATAGGAGCAATTCACCGCGAGGTAGGAGCGTACCCGCGCCTCCACCGAGAATTCCTCTTCGTCCGGTCTCAGGTGGCGCGGCAGGAGATTCGGCGAGCCCGGCTCGTTCGCCAGATAGCCCTGCTCCCGCAGCGTCGCCAGCTGATTGCCGGTGAAGCCCAGGATGTCGTTTGCGAGGTTGAGCTGGCGCGTATTGAAGGACAGCGCGTGGCCTGCCTGCGAGGTGTGGCAGATCATGCACTCCGCGCGGCTCGGGATGCGCCAGGTCTGCGGCACGGGATTGCCGCCTTCCGTGACCTCCAGCGTGAAATCCTCCCCGCCGTCCGCCGCCAGGAAAGCTTCCGTCCCCGCCTCGTTCCACCGGTAGCTCACGCCGTAAGCGCCTTCCGCATTCTTCACGATCAGCCGCGTCTCGATCCGCTTCTTGCTCGCCGGCACGCCGCGGTCCATCTCCATGTCGAAGTGCTTCACCCAGATCGTTCCTGCCGGGAGCGTCCACAGGCCGTCCTCGGACCACGTGAATTGCGAGACTCCGTCCGGCACCGTCACCCAACGGCTCTTGATCGCGTGATCGCTCCAGAACGGGAGATTCACCGTGTAAGGGATGACTCCCGGCGATGGCGAAAGATCGGTGAGGTCCGCGAAGAGTCCCGTGGCGCTCAGGGTTTCCGGAAAGGTACCGGTGGCCGTGGTGCCCGTGAGACGGAGCACTCGCCCGCCATTGATATCTGCAATCAGAATATCCTGATTCGATGGATCGTAGCCGAAAGCGGAGACCCCGCCTTCCCCGGCAATCCGGGCGACGTTCGTGCCGTCGAGATCCATCGACCAGATGTTACCCGAGCCATAGTCGCCGAAGATGTACTTCCCCGCGAGCGCGGCAATCTTCGTCCCGCGATACACGCGGCCGCCCGTGACCGAGTAGCCGCTGAAGTTCGGGGTGCTCCGGTCGTAGTTGTGGACCGGCTCTTCGTGGTAGAGCGTGTCGAAGTTCGCGGGTGCCGGCGGGAGCCAGGATGGGTTGCGGACCAGAAGTGCCTCGCGATAGACCCAGCCGTAGTTCCCGCCGCGGACGATGATGTCGATCTCCTCGCGCTGCCCTTGGCCCACGTCCCCGCACCAAAGAGTCCCCGTTGCCGGGTCGAAGGACATGCGCCAGGGGTTTCGCAGCCCCGTGGCCCAGAATTCCCGCCGCACCGTTCCGCTTACGGGACTGCCGTTGTAATTTCCGTCCCAGTCGCCGCCTTGCGCGGGCGGCACGAAGGGATTCGTCTTCGGAATCGAGAAGCGGGCGATCCCTCCGTCTAGGGGAATCGAGGCGTGCGGGGTCGGCTCGATGCTGTTGACGGGGTCCTTGTCCACATCGATGCGGAGGATACCCGCGAAAAGATCGAGATTGATGAACTGGCTGTTGTGCCAGCTGTCGTCGCCGCCGCCCTCGTCGCCCACGGAGATGTAGAGATAGCCGTCCGGCCCGAAATGGAGGTCCCCGCCGTTGTGGTTGTCCGCCTGGTCGCGTTGCTCGATAAGGATCATTTCGCTACCGGAAGTGACCGATTGAAGGTTGGCTTCGGCCGTGAAGCGGGATACGCGTTCGTAGCGAAGCCCGCCTTTGGTCACCGAGTAAAAAAGATAGAAGTAACGGTTGTCGCCAGCTTC
Source organism: uncultured Haloferula sp. (assembly GCA_946885645.1). The sequence continues at coordinate 4,323 of CAMPGU010000020.1, read as the reverse complement.
AGTGCCGAAATTCGGATGAAAGGCGAGCCCGAGCAAACCGCATTCGGAACCCGTGTCGATCGCCTCGCCCTTGCCGCTGAGATAGCCCGCGAGATTGAAAAAGGTAAGGGACGTATCTGAAGTCACGGCGGTCACGTCGGGGATCAACTTGATCACGCCGCCCTTCTCGCAGACGTAGAGGCGCTTCGTGTCTCCCGGAGGCGAGGTGAGGCACAGCGGTTCGCTGAAATCGATGCCGCCCGTCGGATCGCCTGCGATCGGGAAAGCATTCACCAGGCTGAAGGTCGTGGCGGGCGGGGATGAGGGAACACTCAGCGCCGGATTCGCGATCTTCATCGAGGGAGAGAAAGTCACCGTCACCGTGCCGGTCGAGGACTGGCCGGTCGTATTTGAAATGCGATAGACGAAGGAATCTCCCGCGGGCGTACCGCCGGTGTGGGTGTAAAGGATCGAACCGTCGCTCGAAACGGTCGCCGTGCCGGAGGCCGGAGCCTGGTCGATGGTCAGGGTAGAACTCGCGATCTCCCCGCTGTCGTTGGACAAGACATTCACGCGGGCCTTCGTACCGTGGAGCATTGTCACGCCATCGCCCTGAGTGACGGGCGCGGGAAAACTGGCATTCGGTCCGGCCGTGTTGTTCGCCGTGATTTGCGCCGGGCTCAGCGCGTGATCGTAGATGCGGACATCGTTGTAGGAGATGTTCGAATTGCTGTCGTTGGTGTACTGCGAGCGCCCCAGCCAGTTGTTGACGTCATCGATCTGGCTGAGGAGGAAGTTTGTATCGACGAAGCCGATCTGCGTGCCATTGCGGTACCAGGTGAAGCGCCCGCCCGTCGCCGGATTCGCACCGGCTCCGGCCTGGAAGGTGGCCACGAAGTGGTACTGCGTGCCGGTGGTGATCGTCGTGCTGTTGTCATTCCCGATCTCGCCGGTCCCGTCGTTGCGGGCGACCAGCCGCTGTTGGGCCAGGTTGCCGCCCCGCTGAACCGCCAGCATCAGGTTGTCCCGCGAAGTGATGCCCCCTCCCGGCGCGCCGCTGGTGTTCAGGATCTCCCCCGGAGCGCCGTTGCCCGTGGTGTTCATGCTCCCGAAGTCGAAAAGGCGTTGCCAATCCCGCGACGATACCACCGTCGCCCAGATCTCCACGGTGAGGTCCGTCTTCGATGAAATGATCCCGTTCGGCAGATCGAAGTAAGCGGCGATCGTGGAGGAGCCGGAGTTGCCACCGGTGGTCCCGGGCAAGGTGAGAGCGGTGCCGCTCAGATTGGCATTCACGCCCACCACCGTGCCGGGCGCGCCGGAAATCAGATCCGCGATGACCGTCCCGGGATCAACCGGTCCGGTGCCGCTGTTGAAATTCCAACGGTGGGTGACGTTTTGACCGGAGGAAGTGCTCGCGAGTGCCGTAAGGAGGAGAAGGAGGTACCGGCTCATGGAGCGCGTAAGATAAGCGGAATCCAAAGATCCGCAAAATACTTACTATGCCCTAATAAGTGCGTCAGTTTTCCTCTGGTTTGGCGCTGGAAAAGCTCGCATGGAGCCCGCTAGCGTGGCCCGTGCGGAATCCGCCGCTCACTCGTCGTGGTGGAACCACAAGGTCACCAGCAGAGCCGTGCCGATGCCCCACAGCAGCACCGGATTGCTGAAGAAGTAGGGATAGATCATCAGCGACAAGCCGATCGCGATCGGCTTCCAAAGATCCAGCTTCCGACCATAGCTGAAGGCACCCCAGCCGATGGTGCCAAAGATCAATCCCGCCAGTAGATTGGATATGCTGAACATCCGGAACCCTGAGATTGTCATGCCCTCAGCCGGGGTGCAAGGGTCCGGATTGGAACGCGCACCACCCGGCCCAAGGGCGGTCGCCCCGGCGAAAGTGGAACCGGCCGGACAATGGGGAAGATGTGGTGGGGGAGACCCACATCCTCCGGCACTGCCGGCCGGCCCGGTTATCGGGGGGAATTTGTCAGGGTGAACAGCGCTCTGGAATCATTCGCCTTCCAAGCTGCCGAGCTGGGCGCGGACTTCCAAGGCGCGGTCCACGGTGAAGGTAACGGAGTGCAGGAGTTCGCCTTCTTTGAAGGGAGTATCGGTTAGCAGCTCCATGGTGTAGGTGCCGTCTTTCTTGAAGACGGCGTCGTAGCCGGAAAAGGTGCGGGTATCGTCCAGCGGCACGTCCTCGTCCCAAGTGCGGTTGGAGGCGGTCAATTTCTCGCCCTTGGTGCCGGGGGCTTTGCCGCCCTCGTAGATCTGGAGATAGGTGCTGTTGTCGGGATAGAGGTCCTTCATCGTGAGGGTGACCTCGGGTGCCTTCGAGCGGACCTGGTCCCCGTCCTTGATACCGGTGATGGTGCCCGTTGCCATCGGCCATACCTGCACGTGGCCGCTGGCTATCTGGGTCTGGGTAAGGGTGCCATCGCTCAGGGCATGGACCACGAAATGCTCCTCGCCGCTGGCCTTGCGCGGATCGGCGGCTTTGAGATTGCTCACCGGGAAGGAAAAGCGGGAGGCGCCGTTTTGCATGATATAGGCGCTGGCGGCAGGCGTGCCTGAGGTGGCCTCGGCCGGAGTGAGGGAGATCTTCGTGGCCGTGTAGTTCGCCAGATGCTGCTCCAGCAGAACCCGGGTCGCCGCGAGCGGAAGACCGGTTCCCGACAAGAGGCCGCCGACATCGACGGTCACGGTGAAAGGCTGATCGACGCGGGTGCGAGGGGTGATCGAATACGGGTCACCGGTGGTGACGGTGACGCTCGCCCGGGGCAGGTAGGTCCCCACCAGCTTTTGATCCAGCAGGTATTCCTTCGCCGTCGTTTGCTCGATGGTCCAGAGCTGGAACAGGGCCCCATCCTCTTCCAGCAGGCCCGGCGAGGCCGCTTCGCCGGTCGGATCGACCGGTACCGACCAGACCACGCCGGTACTCTGCTGGGTCTGGCGGAGGAAATTCGAATAGCCCTCTCCCTCGGCATGGACGACGGGGGAGCAAAGGAGCGCGCCGAGGAGGAGGTGGGATTTCATTTGCGGGTGACAGCGTCTTGTTCAGCTTGGATCTTGCGGACGGAGATCGGTCCGCCCTGGTGGACGGCCACGATGACCTTGCTCTGAGTGGGCCAGAAGGCGAGGCGAGCCTCGGGGAGAGGGTGCTTGCCCGCCGCCTGCTCGAAAGAAACCTCTTCGGTCTGGATCCAGCCACGGTTGGCGATGAGGAAATCCGACCAGGCCAGAAGGGTGCCGAGCGGCTTGGCTCCCACCCGCGGCGACAACTGCGCCGGGACGTGAAGCACCGCGCCCTTCGGTACGATGGTCCAGTTGCTCCCGTCGTGCAGGATGTCGGATTGCTTGATGAGGGATTGGCCGCCGGAGCGGGCGACCGTGGTTTCTTCGCCGCCGCTCTTCTTTTCCTGCTGCTCGCGTGCTTGCTGTTGCTGCAGCGCGGCGAGGGGCGAGTTGGCTTGAAGGCGGGTGATCTTCTCGGCGGTCATGCCGCCGCTCGCCGGGGATTGGGCCAGCACGCCGAGGGAGGAGAGAGCGAGGAGGCCAAAGGTGATTTTCATCGGGAGATTTGGGGGGAAGGAGGGAAATCACTCGAAGGTTACCAGCACCACCAGGTCCTGAAGGTCGAAGCCCGAGTTGTCCGGATTCGTCTGGCCCAGTTCCATGAGGAGGATCAGGTCGCGGTCGCCGATCTTCACTCTCTTGGTGGAGGTGTTCATGTAGGGCTTCAGGAAGCTTTCGATGGAGGTGCCGTTCAGGGCCGGAACCGTGGAAGGCACGCGGTCGCCGTTTTTCAGCATCACCAGATTGTGGGTGCTTTTGGCGGTGCTGTAGAAGCTCAGCCACTCGCCGTCGCGCCAGCCGCGGCCGCCGAGGTTGATCGAATCGCCCTTCTTGACGTTCTGGGTGGTGAGCACCCGGGACGGGTCCACGCTCGTCTGGTAGCCGTAGAAAAGGCGGGACCAGGAGGAGCCGTTCTTGGTCCACATGACCTCCACGGGGAGATACCGCGTCGCCGTCTGTTGGAACGATGCACCCAGCACGCGGACCTTCATCTTGAGGTCCTTCTTCGGCTTGATGACATTCGGCGGCAGGATCTCGATCACCTCGGTCACGGGAGCCGGATAGGTGATCTCCCAAGCGAGCTGGGAGCGGGTTCCGATGCGGAGTAGGTCGCGATCCACGGTGAGCGTGCCGGTGGGGACGGAGTCGTCCTGGGCGGGAGAGCTTCCGATGGCGAGGAGGCATGCAAAGATACCAACCATCAGGCGCCCTCCGCGGTGAAGCAGGGGGGTGTTCATTCGGGGGGATGTAGGGGTGAGGCAGCAGAAT
>CAMPGU010000019.1 GCA_946885645.1 uncultured Haloferula sp. | reverse complement strand
AACCAGTTGATCTTCTCCCGCTCCCTCACCACGTCCCCGACCACCGCCACCGCGGGTGATCCGAAATCGGCCCGCTCCGCAATGTCCGCGATGTCGGCCAAACTCCCGGTGATCGTCTTTTGAGAACCCGTGGTGGCCCAGCGGGTCAGGGCGATCGGTGTGGCCGGATCCGCCCCGCCGGCAACCAGCGAGGCCGCGATTTCCCGCAGGCGGGCCATCCCCATGACGAAGACTTTGGTCCCGGGAGTCCGGGCCAGGTGCGCGTAATCGATCGAGCTCTCCTCCTTCGTCGGATCCTCGTGGCCGGTAAAAATGGTAAGCTGCGAGCAATGATCGCGGTGGGTCACGGGAATGCCCGCATAGGCAGGACCGCCGATGGTGGAGCTGATGCCGGGTACGATCTCGAAAGCCACACCCGCCTCGGCGAGTTCAGCGGCTTCCTCCCCGCCGCGGCCGAAGATCATGGGGTCGCCGCCCTTCAGGCGCACCACCTTCTTGCCCGCGCGGGTCTTCTCCAGGATCAGCGCATTGATACCGTCCTGGGAAAGCGTGTGGTCTTTCGCGCGCTTGCCCACGTTGATCTTCTCGCAGTCCTTCCTCGCCCAGCGGAGGATCTCCGCGCTGCTGAGGGCGTCATAGACGAGCACGTCCGCCATTTCGACGCACTCTCTCCCGCGCACGGTGATCAAACCCGGATCTCCGGGACCAGCGCCAACAAGGTAACAAATGCCGGGAGTGCTCATTTCAAGGAATCGAAAACTTGGCGCGCGACTTCCAGAGGGTCATGACCGCTTGCCCCGGCGGAAGCGGGTTTCCCCCCCTCCTCCGGAAACAGCCGCGCATCCATGCGCAGGATATCGCCCTCGAGGCGGGTGACCACACCCACAGGCGTGCTGCAGCCGCCTTCCAGCAGCCGCAGGAATTCCCGTTCGGCGCGTACGCGGGTGAAAGAAGGCTCGTGGACGATGGCAGCCACCAAGGCGGCGGCAGCCTCATCGCCCTTGCGGATTTCGAGGCCGATCGCCCCCTGACCTGCCGCCGGGAAAAACACATCCTCATCCAGCGGCGAGAAATACAACATCGTTCCTCCGACCAGGGACGGATAAATCATGCGATAGCCCAGGCGCGTCAAACCCGCCTCCGCGAGCAGCAAGGCATCGTAATTCCCCTCCGCCAGCTTGCGCAGGCGGGTCGGCACATTCCCGCGCAAGTCGATCACGCGCAGATCGGGCCGCAGCCATTGCAGTTGCTTGGCACGGCGGACGGCACTGGTACCCACCACCGCACCGGCAGGAAGACCGTCCAGCCCGCCTTGGGTCCGGGAGACCAGCACGTCACGGATGGGTGCCCGGGACAATACGCCCGCAATCTCGAATCCCGGGTCGATCACCGTCGGCACGTCCTTGAGCGAATGGACGGCGATGTCGATTTCTCCCGCGCTCAGCGCCTCCTCCAGCTCCTTGGTGAAGATCCCCTTGTCGGTGCCCTCCGCCTTGGCCACCTCGCTCAACGCCACGTCGGTGCGGCGGTCGCCGGTAGTGCGGATCACCCTGCGCTGCATCCGCAGCTCGGGAAAGGCCAGCGACAAGGCGCGCTCGACGGAGGCGGCTTGGACCAGCGCGAGATCGCTCCCGCGCGTGCCGATGGTGGTGTGTTGGATCTCTTCGCTCACGTCCCGGGTAAATTCAGCTTGCTCAGTTCTTCCTCGATGATGCGGTCACACTCGATGATCTGCTTTTCCCGCCGGATGCGGGCCTCGATGGCGAGTTGTTCGAGGGTGTCGATGTCGTAAAGGTACACCTCCTCGATCTCGCCACAGGCCGGATCAATGTCCCGGGGCACGGCGATGTCGATCAGGAAGAGCGGCCGGAACTTGCGGATCCGCCGCACCGCCTCGATGTGATGCGGCAAGACCACCGGATGCGGGGCGGCGGTGGAGGAAATCACCACGTCCACCCCGGCAAGCACGGATTGCCATTCGTCGAAATGTACCGCCCGCCCGCCCATCTCCTCGGCAAGGCCGACCGCCTTGTCATAGGAACGGTTCGTCACGAAGACGGTCGTGGCCCCGCGCGAAACAAGTGCCTGGGCCGTTTGGCGGCTCATCTCCCCCGCACCGATGACGATGACGCGGCAACCCGCCAGCTTTCCGAAAATCTTCTCCGCCAGCTCCACCGAGGCCCCGGCCACGGAGGTCGCGCCTTCCTGGATGCGGGTGTCCGTCCGGACCTTCTTTCCGATACCGAAGGCTCGCTGGAAAACGCGGTTCAACACGCCGGAGGTCGCTCCGGCATCGAGTGCCTGGCGGTAAGCCTCCTTCGCCTGGCCGAAGATCTCGGTCTCTCCCAGCACCATCGAATCCAGCCCGCTGACCACCCGGCACAGGTGTTTCGCGGCGTGGAGGCGGTGGTGCTCGTACCAGTGGGGATCCGAATCCGCACCGTGCGCTTGGGCCAAGCGTCGCCGGAGTTCGGCGGCGGCCTGCTCCGCATGATCCCCCGCGAGATAGAATTCGGTCCGGTTGCAGGTGGAGAGCACCACGCTTTCTTCCAGCCCCTCGATCTGGAGGAGTTCCCTGGCGGAATCCCCAAGCTTGCCCTGGGGCACGGCGAAACGCTCGCGAACCTCGACGGGCGCGGTGCGGTGATTCAAACCGACGCAGACGAGTTCCATCACACCAGGGCGAAAACCGAAAGGGAGAGCACGAAAAGCAATACGGCGGCCATCGCCGTCCGGCGCCCCGTCAATCCCCGCACTTGCCGGATCGAGAGAAGCGCGGCGTAGCTTACCCACACCGCGGATGCCGCAATCAGGTGCGCCGTGCCGCCCTGCCGCTGCATCACGAAACCGGCGATAACCCCCACGCTGAGCAGGAGCACCCCGATCCAGAGGAGACGAATCATGGATTTTAGCAATTCCCGCACCGGCGGAAGATTGCGGAAGAGACCGGATTGCAGGTGATGATCTTTCAACTGGCGGTCCAATACCAGGAACATCACCCCCGCGACGGCGGCAAGGGCCAGCGCCCCGTAGGAGAGCACGGACATCGCGGCATGTGTCTCCCGCCAGGCATCCGTCGCAGGAAGCCGCTCCGGATCGGAAATCCACACGCCCGGCAGGAGCGCCAGGATCTGGATGATGACTACCAGAGGGGCCGTGAAAACGCCCAGCAGGGAAAGCCGGTACGCAGGACCTACCGCCAGATAGAAAAGCGTGAGGGACCAGGCGAGAAACGCGAGGATTTCCCCCATCCCCATCAGAGGACAAGCTCCGCGCGCCTGCCCGCGGAGGTAAAGGAACCCGATCTGGGCCAAAAAAGCGGCGATGATCCAAATGACCGTCCAGCGGCTGCGGGTGCCGCGGTGCACCGTCCACATCCCCGTGATACCCCCCGCGGCAGCGAGGGCGGTTGCAGCGATCAGAAACCAGCGGTCCACCCCCCTCCCTTGCCGCCCATTTCCCCCCTGCGCAAGCCCGCAGTCCGCTCCTCGGGCGCGCGGCGGGAAATTTCAGCACATCCCGGTGTTTCAAGGTCTCCGGACGGAGTGCCGGTTCCTGCCACTCCTTGACAAATAACTTCCGTTTCCCCAGGGGAGGCCCGCGTGAAAACCTCCTACTTCAAGTTCCTGGCGGCCGGTTTCGTATCTGTGGCCTTACCCGGCTGCGTGCAGTTTCACAACCTGCCCACCGACTACACCGGACCTGTCGCCATCATCCGGGGCACCGCCGCCCAGAAGAACGTCTTCAAGGGAGAGGCTTTCAGAGTCACGAAGGTGGACGGCAAGCAGATACCCGGTCGCGGCGCGGTCGCCACCCCGACCGGCGGCGGTCCGGTGCTCGCCGTCCAAGACCCGGAAGTGCGCGTGTTGCCGCAACCGGTGACCCTCACCCTTACCGGCAGCACGATTTATGCGGCCGATGGTCCGGCCCTTGTGGATGGCATGTTCGGAGGTTCGCGAAATGTTTCCGGCGATATCTCTTTCACCCCCAAGGCGGGAGGTGAGTACCGCGTGAAAGGCCTCCTCCACCGCGGTTCGGAGGCCGTATGGCTGGTGGAGGAAAAGACCGGCAAGCAGATCGGGGAGAAGATCACGAGGGCCCGCTAAAGGCCTCTTGGCAATCATCCGGAGGAGGTCCCCGGCCGCATTCCCGGCTTGGCCCGCTCCCCGCCTTGCCTTAGCAAACCGTCCATGCCTTCGCCGGACTCCTTGCGCTCCGCCATCCGCAACGTCGCGGATTTCCCCCAACCGGGAATCGTTTTCAAGGACATCACGCCGATCCTCGGCGATCCGGTGCTTTTTCGCCATGCGATCGCGCTGCTGTGCGAGACCACCGGCGGGCGGAAAATCGACAAGGTGGTCGGCATCGACGCCCGCGGCTTCATCTTTGCTTCCGCGGTGGCGGATCGTCTGGGCACGGGATTCGTGCCGGTACGGAAAAAAGGCAAGCTGCCGTGGAAGACGCGGCAGGTGGCCTATTCGCTGGAATACGGCGAGTCCGTGGTGGAAATCCATGAGGACGCGGTTTCGGCAGGCGAAACCGTTTTGCTGGTGGACGATCTTCTTGCCACCGGCGGCACCGCGGGGGCGGCGCTGAAGCTGCTGGAGGATCTCGGCGCGGAAATTGCGGGCGTCAGCTTTCTCATCGAACTCGGCTTTCTCGGGGGCCGCCGGAAACTCGCCGGCCACCGGGTGGAATCGATCCTCGTCTTCGATTAGCCGCTTTGATACCCGCTATGAAACGGAGCCTCCCGTGTGACATTCGCGCCACTTGCCCTGCCAGCCGGATCCGCTACCCTTTCCTTCCGTTTCGCCATTAGTGCCTAGTTCTTAGTCTTTTCCAAGTCATGTCCTGGTCCACCTACGCTTCCTCGCTCATTCGTTATCCTCAGTTCGGCTTCTCGCTGGATACCTCCCTGATGGATCTCGATGACGCCTTCCTCCTGAAGATGAACCCAAAGGTGGAGAAGGCCTTTGCGGATATCGCCGCGCTTGAAAGCGGCGCGATCGCCAATCCGGACGAGGGCCGGATGGTCGGCCACTACTGGCTGCGCAAGCCGGATCTGGCACCCACCAAGGAACTTGCCGAAGCCGTCACCAAGCCTCTCGCCGAGCTCAAAGCTTTCGCGGAAAAAGTTCACACGGGCCGGATCAAGTCCCCGGGCGGCGGCATCTTCCAGCGCATCCTGCTCATCGGCATCGGCGGTTCGGCGCTCGGCCCGCAACTCGTGGCCGAAGCCATCGGCCACGGGGCCCGTATGCCCATCCACTTCTTCGACAATACCGATCCCGCGGGCATTGATCGGGTGCTGTCCGACATCGGGGCGACCGGTCTCGCCGATACCCTTGTCGTCGTGATCTCGAAATCCGGCGGAACCCCGGAGACGCGTAACGGCATGATCGAGGCGAAAGCGGCCTACGACGCCGCAGGGATGGATTTCGGCAAGCACGCCGTGGCCGTCACCGGCACTGGTTCGAAGCTCGATCAATACGCCACGGAGCATGGCTTCATCGCCCGCTTCCCGATGGAGGATTGGGTCGGCGGCCGCACTTCCGTGATGTCCACGGTGGGTCTCGTCCCCGCCGCCCTGCAAGGGATCGACATCGACTCCTTCCTCGCCGGGGCCGCCGCCATGGATGCGGAAACCCGCAAGCCCGATGTCGCCGGAAACGCCTCCATGCGCCTGGCGCTGGCCTGGTATGCCGCCGGCAACGGCAAGGGCGAGAAGGACATGGTCGTCCTCCCTTACAAGGACTCGCTGGTCCTTTTCTCGAAGTACCTCCAGCAGCTCGTGATGGAGTCCTTGGGCAAGGAACACGATCTCGACGGCAACAAGGTGAACCAGGGCATCGCCGTTTACGGCAACAAAGGTTCCACCGACCAGCATGCCTACGTCCAGCAGCTCCGCGACGGCGTGCCGAACTTCTTCGCCACCTTCATCGAAGTCCGCAAGGGGCGCAGCGGGGACTCCATCGAGGTCGAGCCCGGCAACAGCTCCGCCGACTACCTCCAGGGCTTCCTGCGCGGCACCCGCAGGGCCCTCTACGACTCCGGCCGCAAATCGATCACCATTTCGATCCCGGAGGTCACCCCCTTCCACCTCGGCATCCTCATCGCCCTCTTCGAGCGGGCGGTGTCGTTCTATGCATCGCTGGTGAATATCAACGCCTACCACCAGCCCGGCGTGGAGGCGGGGAAAAAGGCTGCCGCCGTTTTCCTCGATCTGCTGGGAGCCGTGCGTAGCCGCCTCATCTCCGAGGCAAAGACGGCCCAGGATATCGCCTTCGAGGTGGATGCCGATCCGGAAGATGTCTATCACTGCCTGACCCACCTCTCCGCCAACGGCGAGGCGCAGATTTCCATCGGTGCCAACCCGGCGGAGGATACTTTCTCCCTTTGAGAGATAGCGCACGCTTCCCGCGTGCATGAAGCGGCAGGGGCTCTCCGGGAGCCCCGATCGACCCCCGTGAGCTTGGCTCCCGGGGGTCTTCCGTCCTTCCACATAAGATCATATTTTCCCATCGCCGCGCGGGCTGGGGCCGGTTCATGCTGCACGCCATCATGACCAAGCTCGGAAAGATCGTGTTCACCCTCGTGGTCCTGCTGCTGGCGGGATTCGCCGTGACGAGGATGCTCGGCAAGAAAGAGGGACGGCTTCGCACCACCCCGTCCCCGCATCTCTCTTCGCAGGAAGCGCGGGACGGCGGAAGCGACGGAGGGGAAGTCGCCGCTTTCGACTTCATCGCTCCCGGAAAGGCGCCTCAACTCCCCTCGCCGCGACCCTACACGCCGCAGGACAACACCATCGCGATCAACCTGTCGGAATACGCCGGCTATGCCGGGCTGATCGCCGCAAACGGCGGCTTGGAAGCCGACGAGAACTCCTGGTTCGCGAAGAACGGCGGCTTCAAGCTGAAGATCACCCTCAGCGAGGAGGACTCTTGGGCGGATCTCCAGGACGGTAAATTCGCGGCCACCGCGACCACCGTGGACGTGCTCTCGAATTACGGCCGCCAGTGGCAATGCGTGGTGCCCGCGCAGGTGTCTTGGTCGCGCGGTGCCGACGGCATCATCGTGCGGAAGGACATCAAGCGCGTGAACGACCTCAGGGGCAAAACCATCGCCACCGCTCCTTTTAGCGAAGCGGAGTTTTTCATCCGCTATCTCGCCCAGGAAGCAGGATTGCCGGTGAAGCGGCTCGACGGCCCGGAGCAAGCCCGGAACCCGGAAGCAGTCAACCTCGTCTTCCTCGAAGATGCCTTCGACGCCGGCGACGCCTTCCTTGCCGATTTGAAATCCGGCGGTCGCACGCTCGACGGCTGCGTGACCTGGGCGCCGAAGACGACGGAGATCGTGGAAGGATCCGGTGGCGACGCGCGCCAGCTCGTGGACAACCGCAACCTGCTGGTGATCGCCGACATCCTGGTCTTCAACAAAGGGTTCGCGCAGGCGAAGCCGGAGATCGTGGAAAAGATCGTGGAGGGGATGCTGCTCTTCAACGACCGGGTGCGTGCCAATCCCGAAAGCCACCTCCAGATCATCGCCAACGCCTTCAAGCAGTACGAGTGGACGGTGGAGGACGCCCGCGAGGAACTGGCGAAAGTCCATCTCTCCAATCTCCCGGAAAACCTGGCGTTCTTCCGCGGCCCCATCGACGCCGCCGGGTCCTTCGCCTCGGTCTTCCAGACGGCGAATCTCGCCTACGGAGCCGAGCTCCAGCCCTCGCCCGTCGCCGCGTCTTTCTTCGCGGATACCAAGGCGCTCGAGGCGATCGAAAAAGCGGGCACCCTTTCCTCCCAGGTCGCCTCCATCCAGCCGATCAAGACCAGCGATCAAGCGCCCATCGAGCAGGACCCCCTGCTCACCCGGGACATCCGCTTCTATTTCCTGCCGAACAGCGCGCAGCTCGACATGGGAAAGAAGGAGAACCACGACTACCTCGCAAACGTGAATCACCTGCTGGGTGTCTCGCCCGGCTCGATGATCTTGCTCCGCGGCCACGTGGACGACCTCCAAAAGGAAACTTTCCGCAAGCAGGGCGAAGCTTTCCTTCGCAAGATGTCCCTGAAGGCCTTGGAGCTTTCCAACCAGCGGGCGGAGGAAGTGAAGAAGCGGCTGATCGAAAAATATCCCTCCATCACCCCGGATCGCTTGGAGATCGTGGGCCGGGGCTGGGAGGAACCCGCAGGAAAGAAACCCGAGCTTAACCGCCGGGTGGAGGTGCAGTGGTTCACCGTCGAGTGACGGATGGAAGCCGCCACGTGAACAGCGCCCGAAACCCGTTGCTCATGCCGTCTTTCCCCGTTCCACTTCTCCCATGACCGGAGTCGAGAAATTGAAGGCCTTCGCGAAGAGCCCGCACCACGCGTGGCTCGGGCTCCTCACGCTCGGTGCCGGCCTCGCGAGCCTCAGCGGGATCGGCATCGTCGCCGGGGCGGCAGTCTATGCGCTGGGCTGGATCTATCTGCCGGACTCGCGGCTTTTCAAGACCTGGCTGGCCGCGCGCAAGCAAGGCGACGATAGCTCCAAGCTCCGCGATTTCCTCTACCAGCGCCGCCGGATCTACGACGCGCTCCGGGCTTCCACCCGCAAACGCTACGATCTGTTGGCCGGAGAGATCGGGGAGCTCCAGGAGGAGTTCAAGCGCGACCCCCGCCTGAACGCCGAGATCGTCCGCCAGCGTTCGGAGCGCCTGTCGAACCTGGCCTGGACCTACCTCCGCCTCCTGCACACCGGGGAAATGCTCGAACGCTTCATCGAGACGGAGGACCCGGCGGAATTGACGAGGAAGATCGCCGCGATGGAGAAAGAGCTGTCGGCCATCGCTCCCGGCAGCAAGCCGGGTCTAACGGAGTCGATTCGATCGCGGTTGGAGTCCTTGAGGTCCCGCCTCGAAAAACGGCAGGGAGCGGAGGAAAGCCAAGCGCTCACCCTTTCCGAGCAGGAGCGGATCGCGGAACTGGTGAAGCTCTTCCGCGCCGATCACCTCGCCAGCCGCGACGCCGGGGCCCTCTCCCATGAAATCGACGGGGCGGCCGTGCAGCTCGACCGCACCAAGGACTGGCTCCGCGGCCTGGAATTCGACACCTCTCCTGCGGACGTGCCGGAGGAACTCGCCGCGGCCGCGCCCCTGAAGGTCGGAAACTGAGATAAATTTGCAAGTTCCGGCCGAACCTGATATACACACATCATCCGATATGAGCGATCCCTCCGATCAACATCAGCTTGCGGAAGAAATCCGCGGCCTTCGCGAGGATCTCCGCAAGGGGCTTCGCAACGCCCTCTGGGTCTTCTCAGGCGCGGTCATTCTGGTCTGCCTTGTCTTCGGCCCCCGGTTTTCCTGGAACAAGGAATTCCTCGCCATCGGAGCTGCCCTCGCCGCCCTGTGCATCTTCCTGTATCTCGTCGGGCTCGTCTTCCAGGTGATCCTTAACGCGAGGCTGCGGAAACGCCACGAGCGGGAGAATTTCGCCATCCTCTCCGGTCGAACCGCAGCCGCCCGCAGGCCGCGGTGAAGGTGCGTTTCACAGCGCTCCCCTCCGCCTCAGCCCCGGCCAGCTCGCCAGCATCAATCCCGCCGCGGCAAGCGACATCACCAGCGTGGCGACCCACAACAGCGGCGGGCTATATTGATAGAGCGCGATGCCAAACGCAGGTCCCACCATCGTCGCGACGCTCCACGAGATGGAGATGACCCCTTGGTAGCGGCCGCGCATTTCATCCGGGGCCAGTGCCGCCATGTAGCCGCTGTTCACCGGCAGCGCGACCATCTCTCCCGCGGTGAAAACCACCATGCTGACTACCAGCAGCGGCAACGTGGCACCGAAGGCATTCAGCCCCATCCCGATGCCGATGACGGCGTAGCCCGCTGCCATCGCCAGCACCGGCGAAATCCGCTTTGTGTAGCTCGTCAGCGGCAATTCCAGGAACACGATCAGGACGCCATTCAGGGCCATGAGCAACCCGTAGGCGCGCTCGTCCAGCCCCGCTCCCTCGGTGGCTTGCAGCCCGTAGCTGCTGCTCATCTGCCAGAAGACCGTGGCGATCAGGAAGGAGGCGCCGACTGCCAGTTGAAACGGCACGTTCCCCCGCATGTGGCGCAGGGCATGGCCCCAGCCGTTGTTCTCCCGCGCGAGCACCGGCCGCCGCTTCAAGCCGACCAGCACCGTCAGCCCCAGGATCAGCGTCGTCGCGGCATCCGCTACGAAAAGCGCGAAGAAAGATTTCTCGGCCATGAAACCCGCCGTAGCCATCCCGGCCGCGAAGCCGAAATTGATCGCCAGCCGCTGGCACGAGAACGCCCTTACCCGGAGCTCCGGCGGCACCAGATCGGCAATCAGCGCGCCTGCGGCGGGTCCGTACATCGCCGTCAGCAGGCCTGTCATGAAGGTGGTGACCACCAGCGCCGGCACGCCGTGCGCCTGGGACAGCATCATCATGAAAACCGCCGCACCTCCGCACGACACCAGCATCGTCGCCTTCCGCCCGATGCGGTCGGCGAGATAGCCTCCGATCACTCCGGAAACCAGCGCCCCCGCCCCGTATGCCCCGAGCGTAAGTCCCGTCGTCCGCACGTCGTGACCTTGCTGCCTGAGGTAAATCGCCAGAAACGGGATCACGAAGTGCCCGAAGCGGTTCACGAGTGTCCCGCTGAAAAGGATCCAGTACTCCCCGGGCAGAGCCCTGAGGTCCTGCCAGAGTGTCGTGTCGAGGGGCTTCGTGTTCATATCGGGCACAAAAAAAGCCCCGTCCACCGGTGAGGCGGACGGGGCGAAAAAGGTTTCGGGAGCCGGTTATCCCATCACGATTTCATCCCGCCGCGCGGTAGAGCCTTTGCGGTGTGCAAAGAGCGGGCGGACAAGCGCGGTGTGATTCCACACGGCGACTTCCAGCCCGTCATACCCGAGGTAAGACGGCTGCATGGAAATGACGGCGGAACGGGGAGTCATGGAATAAGGCGGACCATGTTAGGACGGACCCGGGGAGTCAATCCGGATCTGGGGAGATCTCTTTCTCACCCTCCTTCTTCGCCCGGACGCCCGGCTTCGCCAGGATCTCCACGTACACGGAGGCGCATCCACTCTTCGCGGCATCCTCGATCGCCCGCTCTACATCGCCAGGATGCTTCGGCTCCGGCGCGGCTTCCCCCTGCCCCACCTTGCAGTCGAAGTCCCAGAAATCCACGCCCTCCGGCAGCGGCTTGCGCTTCTCCCGTTTCAGATACTTGCGGAGTTCGTATTTGATCGATTCCACAAGACGTTCCGGGCTTTGATCCTGACCTGTGAGCGGAAAGGTTTTCCTCATGGCGCGCCTTGTGCCCCTGCCCGGCGTCCTTGTCGATTGCCGAACACCCGGGATTTCCCCCCGGGCTGAAGTTTTCGGAGCCGGAAGTTGAAAAGGGCAGCCGCTCTGGTATCAGGGACGGCTTGAAACTCAATCAATCGCACTTCTTCGCCGGGTTACTCATGGGGGCGCCGGCATCGCCGGTCAGCGCGGAGGTGATCGTCTCCCAGCCGCTCGCCCTGAGCCACCGGGTCCAAATCCAGCCGATCCGGGTAAAGAAAACAAATGGCACGACGGCCACCACCCTCGGCGATGCGGCGGAATCCGCCTATATCATCGGGCAGATCAACCGGATCTGGGCGCAAGTAGGCATCCGGATCGATTGGCTGCCTTTCAACGACTACGAGAACGACTTCGCCTACGACGGAACGCCGGCTAATTACACCTCCACCCCGCGGCCCGGGGATCATCTCAATCAGATCGTGGACGGTGCCGGCAGTCCCCCGAAAAGCGCCGATAGCAACGTGATCAACATGTTCTTCGTGGAGATCGTTCCCGGCTTTCCGAAAGTCAGCGACAACACCGCGAACGGCCTGGCATTCCTCGATTTCAATGGAATCGCCGTTCACGTCGGCACCAATCTTCTGGATTTCACGGCTGGCAGGGACGTGATCGCCTCCGTCATCGCCCACGAAATCGGGCACAATCTCGCGCTCCCCCATTTCGACGAAACATCGGACAACCTCATGAACTCCTCCGGCGGGTCTGCGGAACGGCTGGACTTCCTCCAGCGGAACCTGTGCTTCACGGACAATGGGGGCGCGGACGGATTCGAGCTTCTGGAGCCGCTGCCCCAGCCGTCCGGCTATTTGCAATGGGCCTCGACCAATAGCGTTTCGGGCGGGCCGGAGGGGGACGATGACCAGGATGACATCGCCAATGTGATCGAGTTCATGCTCGGCTTGGACCCTCACGGCCCTAGCTCGCTGCCTCCCATTACCCCGGGCGACGGCTCCGCCACCTGGACCATTCCCAAGTACCCCGCTGCAACCGCGGATGGACTGATCTACCAGGCGCAATCGAGCGACAACCTCGCCCTTTGGCTCAATGCGGGGGCGGTGGGCAGCGGCAGCACCGTCATGATCGATAATGCCTACACTCTCTCCGTCCGCCTGAATACCGGGTCCACCCGCCGTTTCACCCGTCTGAACGTGGACTCGGCACCGGCGAACTCGTTTGCCGCGCCGCCCGCGGCGCTGCGGGTTGCCGCGCCCCTTTCGCTCCCCCGCGTCACCCCGGAGCCGGGTTATGCGCGCTCCGCCTTCGACCCGGCGGGTTCCGGGAACTGAACTTCCTAGGCCGGGAAGCCGTAGTTCCCCTCCTTGACCACCGCCGAAATCCGCGCACCCTGCATGCACCGGATGTCCGCCCATTTGAAAACCCTTCAGGCCCACGCGAAAACGGCGCTCAAGCCCGCCGTCCAGGGCCACCTCTCCCCCGCCGAACGGATCGCCCTCTACCGGCGCTTCCTGAAGATCGAAGAGCACCGGATCCGGCTGCGCCACCGGGCGGGGGCCGGCGGTCTGGAGATCGCCGGGGCCCGGGCGGAGCTGCTGGACGTGGTGCTGAGGTCGCTCTTCGACCTCGCGCTCTCGAAACGCAAGGAGGCGCCCGTACTCGCGCTCGTCGCCATCGGCGGGTATGGCCGTGGCACGCTCAATCCGGGCTCGGACATCGACCTGCTTTTCCTGCTCCCCCGCGCTTCGAACAAGCTGCCGGAAGATCTCTCCGCGCTGGTGCAGGAGATCCTCTACCTGATGTGGGATGTCGGCTTCAAGGTGGGCCACGCGTGCCGCTCCATCGCCGAATGCGTCGAGCAAGCCAAGGCCGACCAGGAAAACAAGACGGCGCTCATCGACGCGCGGATGATCGCGGGCGACAAGAAACTCTTCGGCGAGTTCCAAGCCCGTTTCGACAAGGATTGCCTGAAGAAAGGCCAGGAGGCCTTTTTCCAGCTGCGCCGCCAGGATCTGCGCACCCGGCACCAGAAATTCTCGAAGACCGTCTTCCTGCAGGAACCGAATGTGAAGGAAGGCTGCGGCGGCATGCGGGACTATCACAATATCCGCTGGGTGGCCCGGGTGAAGCGCGGCAGCACCGACCTGCGGAAGCTGGTGGAGGACAAGCTCCTCACCACCACGGCGCTCCGGCGGGTCGAGGCCGCCTACGACTTCCTCAATCGTGTCCGCAATGAACTCCACTACCAGGCGGGCCGCGGCAGCGATCAGCTCACCCTCCGCTTGCAAGGCGTGGTGGCCACGAATTTCCGGTACCCGCAGCGCAGCATCCTGCGCAGGACGGAAGCTTTCATGCGCGACTATTACCGTCACACGCGCAGCCTCTACCAGCACACCGGCTCGCTGATGGAGACCTTCGAGATCGAGCAGGAGGAACTGGCGGACACGGGCCTGAAGTCCTTCCTGATGCTCCGGCAGAAGAAGCGGGAAGAGTTCGACGGCTTCATCGCGCGGGAAGGCCGCATCTACCCGATGCACAACGAGATCTTTGAAGAGGATCCGAACCGCATGATGCGGATGTTCCAGCACACCCAGCTCCGCGGCCTGCGTCTCAGCCCGCCCATCCGCCGCCTGATCAAGGCGCACCGGGAGGATGTGGACCGGCCCTTCCGCTACTCGAAGGCCAACCGCGAGACCTTCCAGGCGATCCTGGAACGGAAGGGCGACGTGGCGCGCACCCTGCGGCAAATGCACCGGGTCGGATTCCTCGGCCGTTATCTGCCGGAATTCGGCGCCCTCGATTGCCTCGTGCAGCACGAGTTCTTCCATCGCTATACCGCGGACGAGCACACGCTCCGCTGCATCGAGGAACTCGACGCCCTGGTCGGCAACGAGGATCCCCGCAGGGAAATCTACCGCCGCCTTTTCCACGAGGCCGAGGATCCCTACGCCCTCTACCTCGCCCTGATCCTGCACGATACCGGCCGGGCGGAGAATGTCCGCGAACACACCGATGGCTCGGCAATGCTCGCTTCGCGCCTCTGCAACCGCCTGCAGGTCCACGGGCCGCGGCGGACCCTGATCATGTTCCTCGTGGATCACCACCTTACGTTCTGGCGATTCGCGACCACCCGGAACATCGAGGATCCGGACGTGATCGCAGAGTTCGCCCGGATCGTGAAAACCAAGGCCCGGCTCGATCTGCTGCTCCTCTTCAGCTACGCGGACTCGAACGGCACCAACACCGAAACCTGGTCGAGCTGGAAAGAGACCCTCATGCTTCAGCTCCACGCAAGCACGAGGCTTTTCCTGAAGGAAGGGAAGGAACGCTACGCCGCCTCCATCCGCACCGAGAAGAAGGATCTCAAGGAGCAGGTGAAGGCGCAGCTCAAGGACGAGGACGCTGCCGTGGAGGAGCACTTCCGCCGCACGCCCGACTCCTACTTCCGCTTCCGGGACGCCGCCTCCGTCGCCGCACACGTGAAGGCGGTGCTGCGGCTGGATGCGAGAAGGGACGAAGCCTTTGCCTGCTCCCTCCAATGGGTGGACATGCCCGAAAAAGGCTA
Source organism: uncultured Haloferula sp. (assembly GCA_946885645.1). Next base: position 13,633 of record CAMPGU010000019.1, on the reverse strand, counting down.
CACCGAACTCGTCATCGCAACCCACGACCGGCCTCTGCTCCTGGAAAAAATCTGCTGCGCCCTTGCCTCGGAGGAATTGAACATTCTTTCCGCGGACTTCTTCACCCGCAGCGATGGCGTCGTCCTCGATATTTTCCGCGTCTGCACCACCAACTTCGAGCCCGTGTCGGATCTCGCGCTGCGCAAGCGGCTTTCCACGACTCTCCGCGAGGTGGGGCTGCTAGAGAAATACGAGCACGCGCGTTATTTCCGCCGCCGTCCGAACCTCCTCCGCCCGAAAGATGACCACGGCATGGCCTTTCCGGTCCGCGCCTACGTCTCGAACGACCTGCATCCGAATTGCACCGCCATCGAAATCCAGGCCGTGGACCGTATCGGCCTGCTTCACGATCTCTTCCACGCGATCAATACCCACGGCCTCAATACCGCCAATGCGCGGATTTCCACCGAAAAGGGGGCGGCGATGGACACCTTCTACGTCACGACCCGGGAAGGCGGGAAAGTGACCGACGACCAGCTCCTGCTCCGGCTTCAGGACAGCATCGAGGACTTGATCGGGAAGAGGGACGGTTGAAGCGGCAGATTTGAAATGGAGACGCCCGCGAATTGCGAAAAACTGTGAAGAACTTTCGCGGTTTTAGAGGGATTTAATCCTCGCCAACCCTCTATTTAAGGGCATTTTGACTAGACCGCTCCGGTGCACTCACGCAGGAGCGGTAACTAGCCGGACCAAGCGGCTTGTCATTATGTCGGTCTGAATTCCGGGGGGACTTCAGGCGACAGACAAGCGGCAGGGGCCGCAAAAACCAGAAAGAACGCGAGTCGGAGTTCCGGGGGGGATGACGGCTCGCGTTCTTCTTTTTTACGTCCCGTACCTGGAGCTCTTTCGACCGGCTTGGTTTTTCCCAAGAATCTTTGTTTCCCGTCGGCCCTGCGGGAGCCGGAGTTTTTTTCGCCTTGATCCGGCCGCTGCCCTTCCCTACGCCTCGCTCATCCTTGCGCTTCGGAAACGGTCTCACGTCCTGAAGAAGCTATTCCAAATCCTGCTGGTCTCATTGGGCTGCCTGCATCTCGCCGGCGGTCCTTATTCGCTCATGCAGGCCTACGCTTGGGCGGGGATGCTGGTCACCTATTCGCAACAGGACGGCCTGCTCGAAGGGGCGAAGAACACCTTCAGCGGGGAGAAGCCCTGCGAGCTCTGCTGCAAGATTGCAGCCGCAAAAAAAAGCGAGCCTGCCCGGGAAAAGAAGGAAGCACCCGTCCCGCCCTCCACCGGCAAGTTGCTCCAGGAATTTCTCCTTTCCGGCACCGTCTCCGTGGAGCCGCCGCGCTTTAATTCCTTCGTAGTGCCCGCGTTTCCGGGAGTCCTCGTGCCCGTTGAAACCGCCGGTGCTTCCCCGCCGGTACCGCCTCCGCGGGATTTCGCCTGAGACAGGCCGGGCGTTTTCGTCCGGCAGTTGACCAGCGGCAGCTCTGCCGCCGGATGCGGGCTTTGGCTGCCCGCTGATCTTCCTTCCGCCTGCAAAGCCTTGGCCGTGGCACTCCTGTGCTCCCCTGTGCTCATTTCGACACTTTCCGGCCTCGCACTTACCGGAACTCCGGAAGCGCAAGGATAAGGGGCCGGCCTCCCGTCGGGAGCCCATCAGCACCCGGCGGGAGGAAACCCCTCTCTCGTTCATCTTTCCCGCATCGCGCCTGCGATGCTCCTGCTACAACATGCATTCCATCAAATCCGGCCTTATGGCCCTTGCCGCATTCACCGGCACCTTCAGTTCCTCCGCCCTCTCGGAAACCGTCCAAGAACTCGATGCCTTGGTCATCGAAGCAGGGGCGCCTGAAGATGAGGCGCAGTCCCCCTCCCTGACCGTTCCCACCGCCGGAGCAAGCCGCGCGGATCTGGAGAAAACTCCCGGCGGCGTGGAGGTCATCGATCCGGAACGCTACCTCACCGGCCGTGCCAGCACCGTGGCGGATACCTTCGCGCTCTCCGCCGGGGTTTTCGCCCAACCCCGCTTCGGATCAGATGAAGCCCGCCTTTCGATCCGCGGCTCCGGCCTTCAGCGCACCTTCCACGGGCGCGGCCTCCGCGTCCTGCAGGACGGCGTGCCGCTAAACCTCGCCGACGGCGGCTTTGATTTCCAAGCGCTCGACCCGCTTTCCGCCTCCCACATCAACGTGTGGCGCGGCGCGAACGCGCTCGCCTACGGCTCCTCGACGCTGGGCGGCGCGATTGACTACGTCTCCCATACCGGCCTGACCGCGCCCGGCTTCTCGGCGCGCCTCGAGGCGGGTTCCTTCGGCTATTTGCGCGGCCGGTTGGCAGGGGGCTTCAGCGAAGGATCGCGCGACCTCTATCTAAGCCTCTCCCATCAATCGCAGGAAGGATTCCGCAAGCACGCGGACCAGGACAATCAGAGGCTCTACGCGAACTTCGGCTGGCAGCTCTCGGACAACATCGAGACCCGCCTCTACCTCACCTCCGTGATGACCGACTCCGAACTCCCCGGTAGCCTGACCAAGGCCGAACTCGAACTCGATCCCCGGCAGGCGGCCCCGGGCCATATCGCCCTCGATCAGAAGCGCGATTTCGAGCTCTTCCGCCTGGCCAGCAAGACAAGCGTCCGAAGCGGAGACAGCTCCCTCGATTTCATCGCCGCCTGGACCTACAAAGACCTCGACCACCCGATCTTTCAGGTAGTCGATCAGGAGTCTAACGACGGCTTGCTCGGGGTGACTTTCACGCACACGAGCGACCTCTTCGGGCGCGGGCAGCGCTTCCGCACGGGGGTGCTTTTCCTCCGCGGCGAAACGGATGCCGCGAACTACGTCAACACGGGCGGCCATCGCGGGGCCCTGATCCAGCAGGACGAGCAGACTGCGACCAACTGGGAAGCTTTCGTGGAAGAGCAGCTCGAGCTTGGCGCGGGATTCACGGGTATCCTCGGGGCCGCCGTTTCCCGTAATGAACGCGAGACCCGCCGCGTCTTCGGCCCCACCCCGCCGAACAGCAGCTACGACCGCACCTACGAGAACTTCTCCCCGAAGGTAGGCCTGCGCTGGGATGCGGATGAAAGCAGGAGCGTTCAGGTCTATGCCAACGCCAGCGGCAGCTACGAGCCCCCCTCCTTCAGCGAGTCCGGTACCGCCGTGGTGGCGAACCGGGCGCAGGAGGCCACCACCTACGAGATCGGCACCCGCGGCACGCACGGCTTCCTCCGCTGGGACGCCTCCATTTATCATGCGGCTATCGAGGACGAACTGCTCGTCGTACAGCTCCCTCCGCCCGCCGCGATCGGTGCCACCGGCACCATCAATGCGGAGAACACCATCCACCGCGGTGTGGAACTCGCGGCCGAACTCGATCTGCTCGGCTGCCCATGGGACGAAAACGCCGAGCACCGTCTGGTCTTCCGCAGCGCCTGGACCTACGGCGATTTCCGCTTCGACCGCGATCCCACCTACGGCGACAACCGCATCGCCGGCCTGCCGGAGCACCTCATCCGCGGCGAGCTAATGTGGGAAAACGAGAGCGGCTGGTACGCCGGTCCCACCTTCGAATGGGTGCCGGTGGAGTCCTACATCGACCACCGCAATACCTTCTCGGCGGATCCTTACGCCCTCCTCGGCTTCAAGTTCGGCCACCGCGTCGAGGAAGGCATCTCCTGGTTCGTCGAAGGCAAGAACCTCACCGACGAGCGCTACGCCGCCACCACGGGCGTGATCGAGAATGCGAACGGCTCCGACCAGCGGCAGTTCCTGCCCGGCGACGGCCGCGGGGTCTTCACCGGCATCGAGTACCGGTGGTGAGCAGAAAGAGGAACGGCGGCGGGATCGCTCCCGCCGCCGTTCGAATCATTTGGCCCGCTAACCGCTATCAGTGACCGAGCTCCTTCGCCGTCCAAGGCGTGGTACGGTCCTTGTATTTGGCGCGGATCTCCTTCACCTGCGCCGGGGTCACCGCCGAGGCATCGTTCGACCAGCTCTGGCGGACATAGGTCAGCACGTCGGAGATCTTCTGATCGTCCAGATCGATGTGGGGCGGCATCACGTTCGTGAATTCCTGACCGGCCACTTTCACGGGGCCTTGCAGGCCGCCGATGACCACGCGGATGGGCACGGAGGGGTCGTTCACCAGCCACTCCGACCCGTCGAGCGGAGGGAAGGCTCCCGGGACTCCCTTGCCTTCCGGCCCGTGGCAGGCGATGCAGGTGAGACCGTAAACGGCGGTGCCTCGCTCGTGAACGGCGGGATCCACCTTGTGTTTCTTCGCCTTGGGCGCTACCGGAGCCTGGGGAGTCGTATTGAGGCTGGCGATCAGCTTCTTGGCGAAGGCGCTGTCGGATTTCGCAATCTCGTTCGCCAGCGCTTGCTTGGAGGCGGTATCGCCGGCGGCGGCGAAGCGGGACGCCACCTGGTCAATCATCCCGGACGTGCCGGACGAACCTGAAATCTCCGTGAGCGAGACATCGTCGAACCAAGCGGTGCCGGTGGCGCCGCCGTAGCCGCCGAAGAGGCAGTGGACCAGGAGTTCCGAACGGTCGCCGCTCTCGACATCCGTGGAAACTTGCGTCCAGCCGGTGGTCCCTTTCACCCCTTGCGTACGCTCTCCGCCATGCACGTTGAGAAGCGCACCGGGACCGTTGCCCGCAGGCTTCAGGTCCGCCGTTTTGATCCAGGCGGAAAGGCGATAGCGTGTTCCCTTTTTCACGGGCACCGTCACGGCCGCACCGCTATCCGAGTTGTTCGCGGAGCTGATCGAGAGGCTCATGCTGCCATCGCGCCCGTCCGGAGATGCCGTGAGTTTCACGCCGGCTTGGTCGCCGCCGTAGAAGCGGAGGTCGGTCCAGCCGTTCGGCTTGCCTCCGGTGACATCGGAGAAAGCCGGGTTCGGCATCAGGTTCGGCATCTCGGCGGGCGATTGATCGACGCCGAAGCCTGCTGCCACCGCGGCGGCCAGAACTCCCGGTGCCTGCCGGTTCGCGGCGATCTGCCAGCCGTCTTTCAAGGCGACATCACCCGCGATCTTCGACTCGTTCTCCACGAGCAGGGTGTAGAGCGCCTTCCCCGTTTCCATGTCCACGGGGCCTCGGGACATCGCCACCAAGGCGTCTGCAAGGTCACGAGCATCGTCGAGCTGGATTTTTCCGCTCACGACCAGACCTTCCTTTAGCTGGGCCGGAGTGCCGCAGAAGATACCGGCGCGGCGCACGGCGCGCACTCTCGATGCAAGCGCCTGGCCCACGGTGGCCGGTTCCAAGGCATTCAGACCGGCAAGCGCATAGATGGCGTGGGCCGCGGCCCGGTCGCTTCCCGCCGCGATCTCCGCGAGCTTCGGTGCAAAGCTCTTGTTCCCGCTCTCGATCAAAAGCCGCTGGGCGTGGAGGCGCCAGAAGAGGTTCGGATGATTCAGGCCGGCGAGCAAGGAAGCCGGCTTCGCCGGATCGAGTTCGGGGTTGCTGTCGTCGCTCGTCCCCTTCGGGTAGATGCGGTAAACGCGCCCGTGCTGCTTGTCGCGCACCGGTGTCTCGTAGGCATTGCCCTTCCCGTTGCGCGCCTGCAGCCCGGAGGAGGCCTTGCTCGGGGTAGGGTTGTGCTGGATGATGAGGTTGTACCAATCGCACAGCCACACCGCGCCATCGGGGCCGGTCTCGGCGCAGACCGGGCCGGACCAGGCGTCGGCGCTGTTGTAGAGGTTGTTGTTGTGCTGCACGGCCTTGAAGCCGGCGCCTTCGCGACTGATCTGGAAGATCCCGGCGAGCTTGCCCGTGCCTTCCGTGACAAAGGCTGTTTTCTCACGCCAAGGGGCCGGGAAGCGCTCCGCGGTGTAGAAGGCATGGCCCGCGCCCGCCGTGTAGCGGTCGAACTGGTCCACCTGCCGGATGTCCATCGAGCTCGGGTTGAAAATCGGATTGCTGTCCGCGCGCGGCGTGCGCGGCGTCGTGATGCCAGCGGCATCGTAGTCCGCCTTCGCATGGGTGAGGTAGAACGACGGGTTCCCGTTGGCCGTGGAGCCCATGATATCGAAGTCGGACGTCGTCCCGAGGCCCCAGGTGTTGTTCGTCGTCGGCTGGAGGTACTCCATCTGCGACCCGTCGGGCTTGAAGCGGAAAACGCCCTGGCTGAACTGGTGCTGCACGCCGCCCACCGTGCCCTTGAAGCCGGAGTAGCCGATCGTCGCGTAGATCCAGCCGTCATGACCGTAGCGGAGGTTGGAAACGCCCGCGTGGGTGTCTCCCATGTTGAAGCCGGTAAAGAGCACCTCCCGGACATCCGCCTTGTCATCCCCGTTGGTGTCCTTGAGGAAAAGCATGTCGGTGCCGTTCGTGCAAATCACGCCGCCGTTCGCGAAGACCAGCGAGGTCGGGATCGAAAGCTTGTCGGCGAAGGTGGTGAACTTGTCGGCCCGGCCATCCTTGTCCTTGTCTTCGGCGATGATGATCTTGTCGTTGCCCAGATTCCCCGCGTGCAGGTTGTTCGGGTAGTCGGTGGTCTGGATGACGAACGCACGGCCCTTGTGATCCCAGTTCACGAAGATCGGGTTGACGATGTCGGGCTCGGCGGCGAAGAGGGAGAGTTCGAAGCCCACCGGCACCTGGGCCAGCTTCATCGACTCTTCCGGAGATATCGGCTTCTGTGCGCGCGTGATCAGCTCGCGCTTGAGATAGCCGGGGAGCTCGACTTTTTCCTCCTCCAGCTTCGGCAGCTTGAGATTCTGGAGCAGCCGGTATTTGTCGGGGCCCACGCTCCAGAAGATCCCCCGCTTGATGAAATCGTTGAATTCGGCCAGATCCCACACGCGGTGATCGTGGCCTGCCGCGGTGTAGAAGACGCGGCCCTTGCCCTGCTCCCGCACCCAGCTCCACGGCTCCTGATCGCGCTTCTCGAGGATCACGCGGTCATCCCCGTGCTGGTCGTGCACGTAGGTTTCGTCCCACGCCTCGAAGCCGTCGTAACCCTTCATGATCGGGTGGCTCTTGTTGACGTTCGTCACCTTGAACACACCGCTCGTGTGCGACTTGAAGCGCCCGCCCACGAGCTTGATGAACTCCGGCGAACCGCCGTAGCAGGCGGAGGCACAGTGGATGGGCAGGAAAGCTCCGCCCTTGTTCACGTAGTCGGTCAGGGCCTTGAGCTGGTCGGCGGGCATCGGACCGTTCTGGTCCCAGTTCCCGTACATCAGGAGCGCGTCGTATTTCGCCAGCGTACCCGCATTCAATGCCTCGGCCGGATCCTCGGTGTAGGTAAAGTCGATCCCCTCGGTGCCGAGGTGCTTCTTGATGCTCCGGTAGCGCGTCACCGGATCATGGGCGGCATGGACCGCCGTGGGGGCACCAAAGAACAGGACCTCGAGACGCCGGGCCTCCGGTTTCGGCGTGATCAAGGGTTTCGCCAGCACGGCGCCCAGCGCCGCCAGCGGGAGGAGTATCGAAAGTCGTAGGGCTTGCATGAAAGTCGGTTATAGATGGATCGGTGGCGGTTCCCAACGTGCCTCAGGAGGGCGGGTTTTCAAGCTGACGCAGAATCACGCAGAGAGCTTGTAGGATTGCGGGAAACACTTGTATGTTTCTGCCAGTGGACGCTCCTGACAACCTACGCAGATGGATGGAAGAATTGCCGCCGGGGCAGTTCCGGCACCTCTTTGACCACCTTCCCGGCACCCTCTTTTTCGCCAAGGACCGGGAGGGCCGCCTGATGGCGGGAAACCCCGCTTTCGTGAAACGCTGCGGCTTCCTGCGGGAAGAGCAGTTGGTGGGGCTCACCGACAAGGAGATCTTTCCGCCCCGGCTCGCCGACAAATACCACCGCGACGACGAAAAGGTGCTCACCACCCGGCAGCCGCTGCTGGGCCTGATCGAGCTCTTCCCGAATTCGCAAGGTCGCCCGGAGTGGTTCATCACCGACAAGCTACCGCTTTTCGACAAGCACGGCAATGTCTGCGGCCTTTGTGGCACGGTGCGCAGCTACGAGGAGCAACGGGCGGCGATCCAGCCATACCTGGAACTCGCCGAAGTGGCGGAGCATCTGAAGGCCAACTTCCGGGAGCGCCTGGAAGTCGCCGAACTCGCCGAAATCGCCGGCCTGTCCATCCGCCAGTTCGAGCGGAAATTCCGGAAGACCTTCCAGACGACCCCGCGCAGCTATCTGATGCGTATGCGCGTGATCAAAGCCTGCGAACTCCTCGCCGGCTCGAACATGCCCATTACGGAAGTCGCCTTGGAATCCGGCTTCTACGACCACAGCGATTTCTCCCGCCAGTTCCGCAAGCACATGGGACAGGCTCCTACCGCCTACCGGCGCGAGAAGCGCGGCAACGGAACCAAGGCCGCGGCGAGGTGAGCGAAAACCGGTGGCGCTCCCGCCGGATCGGATATTTGCTGGCACCGATGAAACTCCCGATCCTCATGGCCACCGCGCTGCCGCTGTTCTCAAACGTCTTCGCCGGGGTGAAATCCGGACATGCCGAGGCGGAACTGCTGAGCGGGGTCTCCTCGTTTCAGGTCGGCAAGCCGGTCCCGCTCGGCATCCGCTTGAAATTCGACCCCGGCTGGCACGGCTACTGGATCAACCCGGGCGAAGCAGGCATGCCGCTCTCCGCCAAATGGACGCTGCCCGAGGGTTGGAAGGCGGGTGAACTCCGCCACCCGGTGCCCAAGAGCTTCAAGACCGGCGAACTCTCCGGCTTCGGCTACGAGGGTGAGGCCGTTTATCTCGTGGATCTCGTTCCGCCCGCCGGTGCGAGCGACGCGGCCGAGTGCAGGGTGAAACTGTCCTGGCTGACCTGCAACGACAGCGCCTGCGTGCCGGGCGACGTGGAGCTCTCCCTGACGCTCCCGGCAGGCGACGGCTCGCCGGGCAAGGCCGCCGATGTTCTGGCTGCCGCGGAGAAAAAGATCCCCGCGGCACCCGGCGAAGAGGTCTCCCTGAACGTCAAAGAGGCCGGAGACGCCGTGACTCTCCAGATTTCGGCCCCCGAAAGCCTCGATCTGACGGGGGTGAAAGCCTACCCCGCCACGCCCCAGACCCTCGCCGACACCGCGGAGCTCGTTTTTACCCGGACCAATGGCACCTGGACCGCCGAGGTGCCAAAAAATGAATATGCGGAGGGCCCCATCACTCTACTCGATATCGTCCTCGACGGCGGGAAGCTCTCCGCGCCCCTGTCCGTCTCGTGGCGTGCGAAAAAGTGACCGGATTTCCGTTGGACAGCTCGATCTCCCTCGGCACGGTCATCGACGAACCGAAAATCCCCTACCCATCGAAAAAACATGAAACAACACACGTTCCTCGGCGCCGTGGTCGGTGCCATGATCTGCAGTGCCACCGCCTGGGCCGTCGAGCCCGGCGAACCCGCCCCGGCCTTCACCGTCAAGAACACGAAGGGCGAGGAAGTCTCCCTGTCCGACTACAAGGGCAAGGTCGTGGTACTCGAATGGATCAACTACGAGTGCCCCTATGTGAAGAAGCACTACGGCAGCGGCAACATTCCGAAGCTTCAGGAAAACTACAAGGGCAAGGGAGTCGTCTGGCTCTCCGTGAATTCCGCCGCTGAAGGACAGCAGGGCTACTTGGCCGGCTCCGAACTCGCCGCCCGTTCCGAAAAGGAAGGCAACAAGGCCAGCCAGATCGTCCTCGATACCGATGGCACGGTCGGCAAGGCCTACGGTGCCAAGACCACGCCGCAACTCGTCGTGATCGATAAGGAGGGCAAGGTCGCCTACAATGGCGCGATCGACTCCAAGGACACCACCGACGTGGCCGACATCGAAACCGCCGACAGCTACATCTCGATGGCGCTCGATTCCGTCCTCAGCGGCAAGACCGTCGAGAAGGCGAAGACGAAGCCCTACGGCTGTGGCGTGAAATACGCCAAATAAGATCTATCCGGACTTGCACGTCCTGATTTCAAAGCCTCCGGACAACCGGAGGCTTTTTTGTGGGGACCACCCAAGAAAAAGCCCGGCTTTCCTCGCGGAAAGCCGGGCTTCGGAACTTGGATCGGGATTAGCCTTGGGCCGTTTCCGCTTCGATCTCGGATTCGGCAGCCTTGGCCTTTTCATCACGGAGCACGGCGCGGCGGCTCATCTTGACGCGGCCCTTTTCGTCCACGCCGAGGCACTTGGCGGTGATGACGTCGCCCTTCTTGACGACATCTTCCACCCGCTCGGTGCGGCCTTCGGCCAGCTCGGAGACGTGGATGAGGCCGTCCTTGCCGGGCAGCACTTCCATGAAGGCACCGAAGTTCGTGATGCTGACCACCTTGCCGGTGTAGATCTTGCCGACTTCGATTTCCTGGAACATCCGCTCGATGAGCGACTTCGCGCGCAACAGGCCTTCTTCCTTGGAAGCGTAGATGTGCACGGTGCCGTCGTCCTCGATGTTGATCTCGGCGCCGGACTCGGCCTGGATGCCCTTGATGTTCTTGCCGCCAGGCCCGATGAGCTCGCCGATGCGGTCGGCGGGGATCTTCACGGACACGATGCGCGGGGCGTGCGGGCTGAGGTCCTGCGGACCGGACACCGCCTCGGTCATCTTGGCGATGATCGTGGTGCGGGCGGCCTTCGCCATGTGGATGGCTTCCTCAAGGATTGCCATCGGCAGGCCGGGCAGCTTCAGGTCGAGCTGATAGCCGGTGACGCCGCTGTCGGTGCCGCAGAGCTTGAAGTCCATGTCGCCGTAGAAGTCCTCGGAGCCGATGATGTCGAGCAGGGCCTTGTGGGACTTCAGGGTGCCGTCTTCATTCCAATCGGTCACGAGACCGACGGAGATACCTCCGACCGGAGCCTTGAGCGGGACACCCGCGCAGAGCAGCGACATCGTGCCGGCACAGACCGTGGCCATCGAGGTGGAGCCGTTCGACTCCATCACTTCCGATGACACGCGCATGGCGTAAGGGAAGTCTTCCACATCCGGGATCACCGGGGCGATGGAACGCTCGGCGAGCGCGCCGTGGCCGATCTCGCGGCGGTTGATGCCACCCATGCGGCCGCACTCGCCCACCGAGAATGGAGGGAAGTTGTAGTGGAGGATGAAGCGCTTGCTGTCCTCGCCACCGGCGTAGTTGTCGAAGAACTGCTTCTCGTCCGCCGGAGCCAGCGTGCAGAGCCCCATCGCCTGCGTTTCGCCGCGGGCGAAGATCGCGGAGCCATGAACCCGTGGCAGCGAATTCGCTTCCGCGAAGAGCGGGCGCAGATCCCCGATCTGACGGCCATCGGCGCGGAGGCCCTTCTCCATGATGGAGATGCGGAACGCCTTCTTCTGGATGTATTCGAAGACCTGCTCGACGTCGAAATCGGTGGACTCCGGGTAGCGGGCCTTGATCGCGGCTTCCACCTCATCACGGAGGGCGCCGACCTTGCGGGCACGCTCCATCTTGGTCGGAGCGTAGATGGCGTCCTCGATCCGCGAACCGGCGATCTCGTAACCGACTTCCAAAAGCTCTTCCTTGGCGACGGTAAGGGTGTAGTCGCGCTTCGGCTTGCCCGCGAGACGGACCAGTTCTTCCTGGGCTTCCACCAGCTTCTGCACGGCGGCCTGGGCGAAGTGGAGGGCTTTGATGAAGTCCTCCTCGGGGAGCTGGTTGGCGGCTCCTTCGATCATGATGACGTCGGTCTTGTTGCCGACGTAGATGAGGTCGAGGTCGCTTTGTTCGCGATCTTCAAAGACGGGGTTGATGACGAACTCACCGTCCACTCGGCCGACGCGCACCGCGCCGATCGGACCGGCGAAAGGAATGTCGGAGATGGCAAGGGCGGCGGAAGCGCCGTTCATCGCCAGGATATCGGAGTCGTTGACTTGGTCCGCGGCGAGCAGCAGCGCGATGATCTGGGTCTCGTAAAGGTAGCCCTTCGGGAAAAGCGGCCGCAGCGGGCGGTCGGTCATCCGGCAGGTCAGGATTTCCTTTTCGGTAGGGCGGCCTTCGCGCTTGAAATAGCCGCCGGGGAATTGACCGGCCGCGGAGGCCTTCTCCTTGTATTCGACGGAGAGCGGGAACCAGGTCTGGCCCGCCTTCACCTTGGTCGCGGAAACGGCGGTCACGAGGACCACGGTCTCGCCGCAGGTTACCATCACGGCACCATCGGCAAGTTTTGCGATTTTTCCCGTCTCGAAGGAGATCGGGTTCGAGCCGACCTGGCTCGTCACTTTGTGGATGTTCATCTTGTCGGTCTTTCAGTGTGTGTGCCTCCGGCGACATGCCGGAGGCCGTGTTGGATTTCGGACAGGCCCCAAATTCAGGAAAGAGATGGAAGGGCCGTCCGGCGGCGGAAGGGAAAACATTTCCCTCTCAATGCCCGCCGTTTCATGCACGACGGCCACGGGGTTACCGTGGCCGTCGGAGGAAAGGGTTACTTGCGGAGGTTCAGCCCTTGGAGGAGCTTTTGGTAGCGCTCCTCGGAGTTGGCTTTCACGTAGTCGAGCAGCTTGCGGCGCTGGGCGACCAGTTTCAGGAGTCCGCGGCGGGACGAGGTGTCCTTCTTGTGCAACTGCAGGTGACTCGTCAGGTGCACGATGCGCTGGGTCATCAGGGCCACCTGGTAATCGGCGCTGCCGGTGTCGGTTTCGTGGATCTTGTAGTCCGCGAGATTGATGGTGCTTTCGCTCATTTTAATTATCTGTTCGATCCAGCCACCTTGGCCGGTCCGCCCTTGGTCGGGACCGCGGAAGAAAGCGGATTCCGGGCGCAATGCAAGCACGGAAATGACGGGAGGACCGTCATCCCGCGCCCGAAAAGGGAAGACGGTAAAGCAGCCTGGATCCGGGAATCCGCGGTTGCGGTTGCGCTAGGGTACGCCGCTGCCCTGCTGACCCGATGTTTCAACCAGGCTCACATCGTCAATCCAAAGCTTCCCTCCACCGTGGCCGTTCTCAATTCCGAGAGAAGCCGCCCGACGCTTCTGCTCACCGGAAAACTTCAAACCCAGGTTCAGAGAAACAGTTTCCCATTTCGCGGAGGCCTCGCTTTTCGCCATGGTGGACATGAGTAGCTGGCCATTTTCATCGTATAAATAAACCCGCAGATGGCCTTGAAACGATTCGCGTGCCGGTTCGGCCTTCGCCCTGAGGGAGAGACGGAGGGCCTTTTTCACCGGGGATCGTCGGAGACCCTGTTGGAGCTGGAATTGCCCCGCCTTGGGAGTGATCTCCAGCACGGAATTCCCGCTGTCCTCCGGATCTTGCACAACCTTCCCTTCCTCGCAGGCCCAAGGAGCCAAACCCTCCTCGAAGCCGCCGTTTTCCAAGAGTGATTGAACGCTCCGGATTCCCGGTGAAAAGGGGACCGCTCCCGCGGCATTCGCCGCTGCACCAGGCAGCCCAGCCGGTCCCGGTTCCTCAACCCTGTCGGAATCCTTCGGTTCCGGGTGGCGGACGGAGAAGATGGAGGCCGAGTCGCTCCCCTTTGCCGATTCCCTCGAAGCTCCGGGCTTCACCGAGGGAGCCTTTGCTCCCGGAGGGCGGGATACGGCAGTCACAGGCCTCACTCCGTCACGAGACTCCGCCGTCGCACCATCCGGGATCCGTACCGCCGAAAACTCCCTGCTCGACGACTGATTCTCGCGCCATAGCCACGCGATCAGCGTCAAGAGAAGCAGTTGTCCTGCGAAATACCAGAACCCTCGGCTCACCGTACTCTTAT
>CAMPGU010000018.1 GCA_946885645.1 uncultured Haloferula sp. | reverse complement strand
GAAGCAGGCGGAAGAAGAGTTGGAAAGCTTGAATCGCAAACTGCTCGAGAGTTCGCGCCAGGCAGGCATGGCCGAAGTGGCGACCGGCGTGTTGCATAATGTCGGCAACGTGTTGAACAGCGTGAACGTGTCCTGCTCGGTCGTCGCGAGCAAGGTGAGCAAATCGCGCATCGGCAGCGTCGCGAAGACCGCCGACCTGCTGCGCGAGCACGCCGGGGATCCGGTCGCGTTTTTCACCGCCGATCCGAGAGGGCGGAAGCTGCCCGATTTCCTGACCAAACTGGCCGAACGCCTTGCGGAGGAACAGGAGGACGTGCTCCAGGAGCTCCAGCTCCTCGGGAAGAACATCGATCACATCAAGGAGATCGTGGTCATGCAGCAGGACTATGCGAAGATCTCCGGCGTCACGGAAGTGCTCAAGGTCACCGACCTGATAGAGGACAGCCTGCGGATGAATGCCGGCGCACTGATGCGCCACGAGGTGAAGGTGATCCGGGAGTATGACGAGGTGCCGTGGATCACGCTCGAGAAGCACAAGGCGGTGCAAATCCTCGTCAACCTGATCCGCAACGCGAAGCACGCCTGCGACGCATCCGGAACCGCGGACAAGAAGGTGACCATCCGCGTGACGCACGATCAGGACCGGGTCCGTGTTTCCGTCTCCGACAACGGCGTGGGAATCGCGCCGGAAAACCTGACGCGCATTTTTGCCCACGGCTTCACCACCAAAAAGAACGGCCATGGTTTCGGCCTCCACAGCGGTGCCTTGGCGGCCCAGGAAATGGGAGGTTCGCTGACCGTGCACAGCAAGGGGGTAGGCCGCGGAGCCACCTTTACCCTGGAGCTGCCCGCGAAATCTCCGACCGAATTGGAACCCGCGCTATGAATCCCATCCCTTCCAATCCCGAACCGATACCCGATGCGCCGTATCGCATCCTCGTGGTGGATGACAACCTCGCCATCCACGACGATTTCCGCAAAACCCTCGGCGAGGATAAGGCCGGGGCCGAATTCGACGAAGAAGACGCCGCCTTTTTCGGAACGGAGCCGCCTGCGGACGGCAAGCCCCGCTTCGAGCTGGATTTCGCCTCGCAGGGTCAGGAAGCCATCGACCTGCTGATCGCCGCCCGCACGGCCGGGCGACCCTATGCGGTCGTGTTCATGGACGTGCGCATGCCGCCCGGCCTGGACGGCATCGAGACCACGGCCCGCATGCGGGAGATCGATCCCGAGCTGGAGGTGGTGATTTGCACCGCCTTCTGCGACTACACGTACGCGAAGATCGCCAAACGCCTGGGTGGAACCGACCGGCTGACGATTCTTCGCAAGCCGTTCAATGTGACCGAAGTCCTCCAGCACGCGCTGGAATTCACCGGCGAGCAGACCGGGCAGCCGCAGGAGCGCCGGTAAGGCGGGAGACCCCGGGCAGCCGGCAGGCCGCCGCTAGGGGTGGAAGGGCCAGACCAGCGGGATAAGCAGGCAGGCCACCACCCAGCAGATGATATTCAGGGGGATGCCCACCCGCAGGAAATCCGAGAAACGGTAGCCGCCGGGACCGTACACCATCAGGTGCGTCTGGTAGCCCATCGGCAGCGCGAAGGCGGTGGATGCCGCGACGGTGACGCCGATGATGAAGGGCTGGGGACTCACCTCGAGCTGATACCCGAGCTTCACCACGATGGGGATCATCATCACGGCCGTGGCATTGTTCGACAGCACCTCGGTCAGCAGCAGGGTGAGGAGGAAGACGAACCACAGCGTGGCGACCGGCAGCATCTCGGCGGAGAACAGGTGCCGCGTCGCCCCCACCAGCGATTGCGCCAGATACTCCGCGGTGCCGCTGGACTGCATCGCCATCCCGAGGCCGAGCAGGCCGTAGAGCATCAGCAGCACCTGCCAATCGACGCTGGCGTAGGCATCGCGGGGGGTGATGACTTTCATCCACAGCAGCGCGAGCGCCCCTACCAGGGCGGCGAAATGAATGGGCACCTTCGGGATTCCCGGGAAGCTGCCGTTCAGGAGATCGGAAATCGTGGCGAGGGCCACCACCGCGATCAAGGTGATCCAAGCGAGCCGGGAGTGATGCTTCGGCGGCGGCGGGGCGTCGTCCACCGGCTTGTCCGTGAGCACGAAATCCCGGGTGTCCGCGATGGCATCCAGGTTATGGGCAGGGGTGATCGCCAGCAGGGTGTCGCCGATTTCCAGCGGCACGGTGGCGATCTGCTTGGTGATATTCACCCCGTCGCGATGCACTGCCAGCACCACGGCGTTGTATTTCTGGCGGAAATCCGAGCGCGCGAGGGTCTTCCCGATCAGGGAGGATTCGTCCCGCACCACCAGTTCGGTGACGATCCCGTCCACGGTCGAGAGCACCTGGGCTTTGATCGAGGCGAAAAGATCCTCCGGCTTCACCGTCTTTTTCCCGCGGCTGTGGACGGCGACCAGGAAGCGGTCGAACTTTTCCACCGTGATCGTGTTCACCGGCCGCATGATGCGCCGGCCATTGCGGCGGATTTCGAGCAGATGCACGCCGCCTTCGCGGTCGAAGAGCGGGGTTTCCAGCAGGCTCTTGCCCACCATCGGAGAGTCGTCCTCCACCAGGATGTGGTAGAGCGGGGTGGTCCGGTACTCGATGTCGAGGCTGCCGCTGATGGAGGAGCGGGCCGGGATCAGCTTCGGGCCGAAGATCACCAGGTAGGCGATCCCCGCGATGGACAGGGGGATGCCGATGGGAGCGAGCTCGAACATGCTCATCGGCTTCTCCCCCAGGTCCTTGAGCGCGCCGTTGACCAGGAGATTCGTGGAAGTGCCGATCAGCGTGCAGCAACCGCCAAGGATCGATGCATAGGACAGGGGCATCAGCAGCCGGGAGGCCGCGATGTTCTTCGAGCGGGCGAAGCCGAGGGTGACCGGCAGGAGGATCGCCACGATGGCGGTATTGTTCATCCACGCGCTGAAAAACGCACTGAGGATGGAGAACGAGAACATCGCCCAGCGGAGATTCCCGGAGAGCCGGGTTTTGAGGAGGTGCCCGATGTGATCGACGGCCCCGGACCTCTCCAAGGCCCCCCCGATCACAAATAGCGCCGCGATGGTGAGAGGTGCTTCGTTCTTAAACACCTCCGTCATTCTGCTCGCATCGACCAGGCCGAGCGCCACGACCCCGCAGAGGACGGTGAGGGCGATCACGTCCGGTGCCGCCCATTCGCGGATGAACGCGATGAGGGTCAAGGCGATGACCGCCAGGGTGAGTCCGATGTCCCAAGTCATGTGCAAGTCTCCCCGTGCGGGGGTCGGCGGCCCCGGCCATGCACCGCCGGGACACAAATGGCAAGCACGGGGCGAGGCAGCAGGGATCGGTATTGGGGATTGATTATTGATTATTGCCCGGGCTCCAATGGGCCGTTTCCGTCGCTAGGGCGTCTCATTTCCAATTTTCATTCCTCACTTTTCATTTCCGCCATGCCCTACCTCGTCACCATCGGTCTCGAAGTCCATTGCCAAGTCAAGACGCGCACGAAGATGTTCTGCGCCTGCGAGACCTCCTTCGGCGACGAGCCGAATAGCCGCACCTGCCCGGTCTGCCTGGGCCTGCCGGGAGCGCTGCCGGTCCTGAACCGCCACGCGATCGAGAAGACCCTGCTCGCGGGGCTGCTGCTGGACTGCGGCTCGCCGGAAATCTCGCGCTGGGACCGGAAGAGCTACTTTTACCCGGACATGCCGAAGAATTTCCAGACCACGCAGATGGATTTCCCCCTCTGCCTCGGCGGCTCGGTGCCCCTCTACGACCACTGCTATCCCACGGATGCGCGCAAGACCATCGCCCGGCCCGGCCTCCGGGTCAGGCTGAACCGCATCCACCTGGAGGAAGACGTGGCGAAATCCACCCACCTCGGGAACTCGTCCCTGATCGACTTCAACCGCGCGGGTACGCCCCTGATGGAAATCGTCACCGAGCCGGATATCGAATCCGGCGAGGAAGCAGGTGCCTACCTGCGCTCCCTCCAGATGATCCTCCAGCAGGGCGGCATCTCCGACGCGGACATGGAAAAAGGCCAGATGCGCTGCGACGTGAACATTTCCCTGCGCCGCAAGAAGGAGGATCCCTACGGAGCGAAAATCGAGCTGAAGAACCTCAATTCCATCTCCGCCGTGCGGCGTGCCATCCTTTTCGAGGTGGCACGGCAGGCGGAGGAACTGGACATGGGGATCCCGCAGATCCAATCGACCCGCCGCTGGGACGACGACCGCGGCGAAACCCAGCTCATGCGGACGAAGGAAGACGCGCACGATTACCGCTACTTCCCCTGCCCCGACCTGCTCCCGATCCTCACCGGACCGATCCTCGACAAGGTCCGTCCGCTCGCGGGCGAGCGCCCGCACGAACGCTCCGCGCGCTATGAGGCGGACTACGGCGTCAGCGCGTACGATGCCTCCGTCCTCTCCTCGGATCTACCCCTGGCGCGTTACTTCGAAGCTTTGGCCGCGACCGGCATCCCGGGCAAAAAGGCGGCGAATTTCCTGCTGAATACCTTGCTCGGCGCGCTGAACGACCGCTCGATCGCCATCGCGGACTCGCCTCTCCCGGCGGAGAAAACCGGGGCTCTCCTGAAGCTGGTGGAAGACGGCACGCTCGCCCTCAGCCAAGCCAAGGAGGTGCTGGCCGTGCTGCTGGAGTCTCCGGATCGCGACGCCGCTGCCGTGGCCAAGGAACTCGGCTTCGAACCCGCGGATGCAGGCGAGCTGGATACCCTGTGCGATCAGGTCATCGCCGCGAACCCGGAGAAGGTGGCCGAGATCAAGGGCGGGAATGAGAAGCTCCTCAACTGGCTGACCGGACAAGTGATGAAGGCCGCGCCGAACAAGCCGAACCCGAAGCAGGTGACGGACCTGCTGAAGGGGAAGCTAGGACTTTGAATCCATCATGAGCGTGCAACGGCACCTACCCGAATTCGCGCATTCCCTCTGCCGTCGTTTCGAGGAGGAGGGCATCCCTCTTTTGCTCGCAGGAGGTTGGGCCGTTTGCTTCCATGGTCATTCGAGGGCCACGCTCGACATCGATTGGATTTGCAGGCGTTCGCAGTGGGATGAGGCCTGCGGATTGATGGAGAAAATCGGATTTGTCCGCATGAGCGAAGGCATGGCGTCGCGGTTCAAACACCACAGCGATCCGTCCATTCCATTCACCGACCTTATCTGGGTGGATGACGCCACCTTCGCCACGATGAGAGAAACCTCGCAGGATTCTCCGGGACCGCTCGTCGTTCCGATGCTGGGTCTCAAGGCGCTCCTCGCGATGAAATTGTACGCGCTCAAGGACGGAGAGGCCAGGGATCACAAGGACCTGCTGGATATCCGGAGCCTTTTGCGCTATTCTCCCACCAAGATCCCGGACGGCGAGTTGCGGGCCATGTGCGAACGCTACGCCGGACCGGAAGCTTACGCCGCGATCAAGGGTAGCTCATGAAGATCATCGACCTCAATCTTCCCGACCTTTCCGGGCACCCCGCCCCGCCCCAAGTGGACTTGGGCACTTTCGAAGCATGGGTGCGTGGCGACGCGGCGACCAAAACCCGTGCCGCAATGACGGACGAAGAGATCCTCGCTGATTTCATGCGCAGCGAAGGCCGCCAAACCGAGGAATGGCCGGATTTCGGGGCGGCTTGATTTCCCTCCTGCGTTCGAGGTTCAACATTGGATCTTTCGTTCCCGACGTTCATCCTCTCCCCGTGCTCCACCACGGCGACTGCCTTCAAGTTCTTCCTACCCTGCCCGGAGGCTCGGTGGATTTGGTGGTGACTTCCCCGCCCTACAATCTCGGCATCGCCTACCGCAGCTTCGACGACACCGCCGGCCGCACCGAATTCCTGGAATGGTGCCGCGCCTGGGCCGCGGAGCTGAAGCGAGTGCTGGCCGATGACGGCTCCTTCTTCCTGAATGTCGGAGCTTCCCCCGCGAATCCGCTGCTGCCGCACCAGATCGTGCTGGCCTTCACCGAGGGGCCGGAGCCGCTCTTCGTGCTGCAGAATACCTTCCACTGGATCAAATCGATCACCGTGGAGACCCGGGCCGGGGATCAGATCAGCGCGGGGCATTTCAAGCCGATCAATTCGAAGCGCTTCGTGAACGACTGCCACGAGTATGTCTTTCACCTCACGAAGCGGGGCGAGGTGACGATGGATCGCCGGGCCGCGGGGGTGCCCTATCAGGACAAATCCAACATCGCGCGCTGGGGCCATACGGGCGGGATCGACCGCCGCTGCCGGGGGAATACCTGGTTTATCCCGTACGACACCATCAACTCCCGGGACAAGGACCGCCCTCATCCGGCGAGCTTTCCGGTGGCGCTGGTGGAGCAGTGCATCCGCCTGCACGGAAAAGGCACCGCCACCCGCCTGCTGGATCCCTTCCTGGGCATTGGCAGCTCCGCCGTGGCGGCCCGGCGGCAAGGCATCGCGGGATTCACCGGGATCGAGCTGGACGATTACTACCTCTCCGTCGCCAAGGCACGGCTGGAGGCACCCGAGGAGCGGGATCTTTCGCAAGCCGGCACCGGAAAATAATCGTTTGGAATCGGGCGATTTCCGCCTCTACCCTGCGGCGTGGAAGAGCCGGAGCAGGTAGAAAACGTCGAGGAATACATCAAGGTCGAATCGATCTTCGTCCGGCACCGGAATGCCCTCGTGCTGCGGGCGAAGTTCGCGCCGATCTACACGGACTATTACCTGCACCTGATGCAGCACGGCATCCGGCATTCGCAAGAGCTGGACGAGATGCTGAAGGATTTCCTCGCGGGCATCACCTTGCACTCCGTCGCACGGCCATGGGCGGAAACGATGGCATGGACGGTGAACCTGCGCGCGCCGCGGGTGAATATCTTCGCCACCGCCAGTTCGCTGGAGGAGGCGGTGACCGGCCGGATCTTTACCGAAGACGTGCGGGAGCCGGACCGGAATTTCTTCTATTCCCAGGTGACCGCGAAGCACTTCGACGAGCCCCGGCTTTCGATGCTGGAAGTGGCCGACCGCGACCCGCTGCACTGGGTGGAGCAATTCTATGCGCAGTCCGAGCAGCGGCCGGCCCGGATGTTCCGCCACGAGGACGAGCTTTTCACGCTGGTGACCGCCCAGCCGGATTGCGATGAAGATTGGCTGGCCGCCCTCGATGCCGAAGCGGCGGAACGCGTGCAGGAGACGGAGGAGACCACCCTGCTGGAGACGCGGCGCTTCCGCTTCCACTGCGGCTGCGATCTCGGGAAAATCCTGCCGGTGCTCGGCTCATGGCGGGAGCGGCCGGACGATCTCTTCGAGGACGCGGACGTCATCACCGTCCAGTGCCCGCGCTGCGCGGCGAAGTACCGGGTCACGCGGGATATGATTTGATGCCCTGCACCTTCCATCACCACGATTTCGCCGATATCCCCGCCCTGGTGGCGGAAAAGGAAGCCGCGGGGCTGCGCGTGTCCCTCTGCATCCCGACGCTCAATGAGGAGGGAACCATTGCCCGCGTGGTATCGGTGCTCCGGGAGGCGCTGTTAGAAAAGCATGCGCTCCTCGATCAGGTGGTCGTCATCGACTCCGGCTCCACGGATCGCACCTGCGCTCTGGCGGCGGATGCGGGAGCGGAGGTCGTTCTTGCGGCGGATATCCTGCCCTTCCACGGCCAGCGGACCGGCAAGGGCGAGAACCTGTGGAAAGCGGTCCATCATCTCACCGGGGATATCCTGTGCTTCGTGGATGGCGATATCGGGAATATCCACCCGCGTTTCGTTTACGGGACGGTGGGGCCGCTGATCCGGCATCCGGGGATCGGCTACGTGAAGGGCTTTTACGAGCGGCCGCTTCTGGCCGCGGAGGGCGTGGATCCCCGCGGGGGTGGCAGGGTCACGGAGATCCTGGTGCGGCCGCTCTTCCAGCGCTTCTGCCCGGAATTGACGGGCCTCCACCAGCCGCTGGCCGGCGAATATGCCGCGCGCCGGGAAATCCTGGAGGCGATTCCCTTCCCCACCGGCTACGGCGTGGAGACCGCGCACCTGCTCGATGTCCACCGCGCGCACGGGATGGGAGCCTTCGCCCAAACCGACCTGGACGAGCGGATCCACCGGAACCGCTCGCTGGCACAGCTCGGGAGGATGTCCGGTGAAATCCTGGACGCCTTTTTCTCGCGCTATCCCATCCCCTTTCCTGCGCCCGGGGAGCGCCCGCCGATGATTTCTCTGCCGGAGTATCGCGAGCGCTTCCCTGCCGCGGCGGAGCGCGCTAAGAAGACGGCGTGAGCTCGCCGGAGATACGCGAACTGGTGCCGGAGGACCTGCCTGCCGCCACGGAATTGCTCGGACATCTGAATCCCGGAATCCCGGCCGAGGTCCTGCGCCGGCGGTTCGAGTCGATTCTCGCCGATCACCCGCACTATCACGCTTTCGGGGCCTTTCCGGATGGCAAGCTGGCGGCCGTGGCGGGTGTCTGGATCGCCACGAAAATCTGGTGCGGGCGCTATCTGGAACTGGACAATCTGGTGGTGGATCCGGCGCTGCGCTCGTCCGGGCTGGGCTCAGCCCTCATCCGGCACCTCGAGGCCTTTGCCCGGGAAAAGGAGTGCAATCTGGCGGTGCTCGACAGCTATACCTCCAATCACCCGTCGCATCGTCTCTATCACCGCCTCGGCTTCGAGATCTGGGGCTTCCACTTCGTGAAACCCCTCGGCCCGCTCGACCGTTGAAACATGAGACTCATGAGCACCCCCTACTCCGTCGCCATCGTTCACTACCACCTTCACCGCGGCGGGGTCACGCGCGTGATCCATACCGCTTCCCGCTGCCTGACGGAAAAGGGAGTGCCGCACGTGATCCTGAGCGGAGAGCCGGATGAAAGCGGAGAAAAGCTGCCGGTGCAGGTCGTGGAGGGGCTGGGCTACGGCACGGAGCCCGGCGGCATCAGCAGCCTGCAATTGGTGCAGGCGATGCGCGGCGCGGTCTCCAGCGCGCTGGGCCCGGGCCCGGTGGTCTGGCATTTTCACAATCACTCGCTAGGGCGGAACCGGGCGATGGCGGAGGCCGTGGCCATCCTTGCCGAGGCCGGGGAGGCGATGGTCCTGCAGTTCCACGACTTCGCCGAAGACGGTCGCTCGCAGAACTATCCCGTCATCGCCGATACGGACACCCTGTACCCGCACTCGCCCCGCATCCGGCTGGCTTTCATCAATTCGCGGGACCGCGCGCATTTCCTCGCCGCCGGCCTGCCCGCGGCCCAGTCCGTCCTGCTGCCGAATGCCATCACGCCCCCGGCCAAGGTGAAGCCGCCGGAGAAGGCTCCAGAGCATGCGCTGGTGCTGTACCCGGTGCGCGGCATCCGCCGGAAGAATCTCGGCGAGCTTTTCCTGCTGGCCGCGCTGTCGCCGAAGGGCACCCGCTACGCCGTCAGCCTGGGCCCCGACAACGAGCGCTGGGTGCCCGTCCATGACGAGTGGGTGGCTTTCGCGCGGGATACGGGGCTGCCGGTGATGCTGGATGCCGTCGGGCACCTCTCGCCTTCGCCGAAAGCTCCCCGCAGCTACGCGAGCTGGCTGCGCCACTCCACCCACTGCATCACCACCTCCGTGGCGGAGGGTTTCGGGCTCGGTTTCCTGGAGCCCATCACCCTCGGCAAGCCCTTGCTGGGCCGCAATCTTCCCGCCGTGACGAACGACTTTGCCGAAGCGGGCATCGTGCCGGGGCGCCTTTACGACCGGCTGCTCGTGCCGGTCTCGTGGGTCGGCATGGAAACGCTGCGCCAGCGGCTGGTACGCGGCCTGCGCGCGACCTTGGAAACGTACGGGCAGGCGATGTCGAACGAGCATCTCGAGCGGTCCTTCGCGGCCATGCTGCACAAGGGCCATCTCGACTTCGGCAATCTGCCGGAGGATCTCCAGCGGCAGGTGATCCACCGCATCCTGGCGGGCGATGGCACGGACAGCGTGCTGGTGGAGATCCGCGCCGAGACCCAGCCCGCAGGCAGCTGGCTGCGCCGCACCCTGAAGGTGACCGATCCGACGGCCAAACTCCAGGACCTGCTCCCCTACTCCACGGAAGCCTACGCCGCGCGGCTGGAGAGCCTCTACGGCAGCCTCGCCGAGGCCCGGCCTGCGCCGCCCGAGTATGTGCCCAAGCACAAGGTGCTGGCGCGTTTCCTCAAGCCGGGCTCGTTCCATTTCCTGTGCACGTGAGCGGCAGCCCCCCTCCACGACCCGCACCCTCCGGCGTCGTCCCGCGGCTACCTTTCCTGCCGGGGATCAAGGCGGTGCTCTTCGACATCTACGGCACCCTCCTGATCTCGGAGGCGGGCGAAAGCCATCCCGACCCCCGGATCCGCACCGCCATCGAGGCCGCCCACGCCGCCTCGGGCCTCCCCTTTCCGGAAGTGGATATCCGGGAGATCCATGCCGCGCTGCATCCGGCACTCGCTCCCGCGGAGATCGAGGAACTCGCCCTGCGCCACGAGCTCGCCTGCAACCCGACGGCTGAAATGCCCGGCGCGGCCGGCACGCTGCGCGCGCTGCACCGCCGCGGCTTCACCCTGGGCCTCATCTCCAATGCCCAATTCTACACGCTCCCGGTGCTGGAGGAAAACCTGCACGCGCCGCTGGAGGCCCTGGGCATCGACCCGGGCCTCGTCGTCTTTTCTTATCAGCTCCTTCGCGCGAAACCCGATCCCTCCCTTTTCAAAGCGGCGCGGGCTCTCCTGGCCGGGCGCGGGATTGCTCCGGCAGCGGTGCTCTACCTCGGCAACGACGTGAGGAACGACATCGATCCCGCGCGGGCGGCGGGCTTCCGTACGGCACTCTTCGCGGGCGATGCATGCTCGCTGAGGCTGCGCGGAAGGTCGCCGGAGGACTGCGGTGCGGACGCGGTTCTAACAGAGCTGTGCCAGCTCCTGCAGATCACGGGCGGGGAGTCCTAGCAAATCTCCCGGCAATCAATGCCCCGAGCCGCCCAATTCGCTGCCCACCATTTCCGCGATGCCGGCGAAGGTTTCCTCGATGAGGCTCATCTTCCGGTCGGTATTGAAGAAGATCCCCCACTCGCGCTCGATGGGCTCGCCGTGGACAGGAATCGCGACGAGCGAACCGTCGTCGAATTCACGCTTCGCCACCCAGGGCGCCACGATGCCCACGCCGAGACCGATCTTCGACATGCCTTTGATCGCTTCCATATCCCCCAGCACCAGCGGAGGACGGGTGCGGACGCCGAGCTCCTCGAAGTGCTCCTCGATCAAGCGGTGGGTCTCGGTGGCGCGGGCGTAGATGATGAACTGCACTTTCGAGAGATCCTCCACGTCCACCTTGCCCGCTTCCGCCCACGGGTGCATGGGCGATACGGCGAAGGTCATGCGATCGCGGAAAATGGGGCGGTAGCCCTCGCTCGTTCCCACCCGGGGGCGCAAACCCAGCACGAGATCCAGCTCGTGCTCCTCGATCCGCTCCAGCAGCTTGGCGGTGTCATCGGCTTCGATCGTCGGTTCGCAGCGCGGGAAACAATCCCGGAACTCGCGCAGCACGGTGGGCAGCAGGAACTGGCAGAGCGAATGCGGAGCGCCGATGCGGATGCGGCCTTGGCCCCAGCGTTTCAGGCCGTCGAGCTCGCGGCCCGCGTCCTCGAGTTCGCCCAGGACCCGGCGGCAGCGCCGGAGAAACACTTCGCCCTCTTCGGTGAGGATGGTTTTCTTGCCGAGGCGATCCAGCAGGCGGCACCCGAGGCTATCTTCCAGCGCCTTCATGGAATGGCTGATGGCGGACTGGGTCAGGAAAAGCTTTTTGGCAGCGAGCGTGAAGCTGCCCTCGTCGGCTACCGCCACGAACGCTCTCAATTGTCGGAGATCGGGCAGCAGGTCAGTCATGAACGAGTCTCATCGGAATTCCGGAGCGTCGTCAGCACGGGACATGCCAAGGCCCCGCGTTTGGCATCCTTTACGCTACACCGGCCGAAACATGGAAAGCCACGTCGCCATCGAGACCCGCTCGCCCGTTCGCTTGGGCTTTGTTCCCTTGAATGATTGCGCACCGGTCGCGGTGGCCTACGAGCTGGGACTTTTCAAAAGCTACGGGCTGAACGTGAAGCTCTCCCGCCAGCCGGGCTGGGCCACCGTCCGGGACATGCTTTCCTACGGGGAGCTTGATGCGGCGCAATCGATCGCCGGGCTTGCCTTCTATCTGGCGCTCGGGCTGAGCAAGACGCGGCGCGAGATCGCGGTGCCGCTGGTTTTGAGCGCGCATGGCAATGCCATCACGCTCTCCCGCGAGTTGCCGCCCGAGTCCATCCGCAGCGGCGAGGGCCTGGCCGCGCATCTCTCCCACCGGTGGAAGAAGAGCCGGCCCTTCACGCTGGCGGCCGCACACCGGTTCTCCTCCCATCACTTGCTGCTCCACGCGTGGCTGCGCCGCCACGGCGTCGTCCCGGGGCGGGATGCGGAGATCGTTTTCCTGCCTCCGCCGCTCATGCCGCGGAACCTCGCCGCGGGCCACATCGACGGCTATTGCGTGGGGGAGCCTTGGAATTCCGAGAGCATCCTCAACGGCAACGGCTGGTGCCCGGCCACCTCAGCGGAGCTCGCGACGGGCCACCCCGAAAAAGTGCTGCTGGTCACGGGGGAATTCGTGAACGAGCGGCGCGAGGACAGCATCGCTCTCGGAGCCGCGCTACTCCACGCCTGCCGTGTCTGCCAGGATCCGTCTTTCCGGAACGAGCTGATCTCCATCCTCGCGAAGCCCTGCTACACCGGCTGCTCGGTCGCGACGCTCAGGAACAGCCTGGGACCGGTTTTCAATTCCGGGCGCGGGAATCTCGACGCCTCCGACTTCCACCTCTTCTACGGAGCCGACCTCAATTGCCCCACCGCCGACAAGGCCTCCTGGTTCCTCTCCGGGATGCGCGGCGCCGGGCTGCTGCCGGAAACCACGGCGGCTCCCCTGACCCGGCTGTACCGTCAGGATCTCTTCCGCGCCTCCGAGAAAATCCTCCTGCCCGCCTGATCCGGTTTTCTCATGCGGATCCCCTCTGCGATCGAAGCCGCTGGGCCTACGCCAGCGCTGCAATTAAACCCGCTCATCCTTTACATGAGATTTGCGCCGCGGCGTTCATACCTGCTGCCGCGGGCGTGGTTTGATCGCTGCTCTTTTGGCTGCACCGTCCGATGAAACTCAGCGACCTCAAGTCTTCCGGCCATTGGCCCACCCTGCTCACGGCCTTCCTCTACTTTGATTTTTCCTTCATGGTCTGGACGCTCCTGGGAGCGCTGGGGCCGCAGATCGCGGAAAGCCTGCACCTGACGGCCGGGCAAAAGGGAATGATGGTGGCGGTGCCGATCCTGGGGGGCGCGGTGCTTCGCCTCGCCCTCGGGTTGCTGGTGGACCGCATCGGTGCCAAGACCACCGGAATCATCGCGCAGCTTCTGGTGATGGCATCCCTCGCGTGCGGGTGGATCTTCGGCCTGCAAAACTTCGCCGCCACGCTGGTCTTCGGTTTCACCCTGGGTATCGCGGGAGCTTCTTTCGCGGTCGCACTGCCGCAGGCCGGCCGCTGGTATCCGCCGAATATGCAGGGCGTGGTGCTTGGCCTGGCGGGTGCCGGAAACATCGGCGTGGTGCTGGACAGCCTGATCGCCCCGCGGCTCGCGGCGGTCTTCGGCTGGCAAGCGGTCTTCGGTTTCGCGCTGATCCCGGCGATCCTGACCTTTGCCGCCTACACGATGTTTTCCAAGGACGCTCCGGTGGCCGTGGTGAAGAAGAAGCTCTCCGACTACGTGCGCCTGCTGAAGGAAAAGGACGCCCACTGGTTCTGCTTCTACTATACCGTGTCCTTCGGCGGCTTCGTCGGTCTGGCGAGCTACTACAATCTCTACTTCCGCTCGGAGTTCGGGCTTTCCGCGGTGAAGGCGGGCGATTTCGCGGCGGCCTGCACCTGCGTGGGCGCTCTCGCCCGGCCGATCGGCGGTGCCATTTCGGATCGCGTGGGCGGCATCCGCTCGATGCTCATCCTCTTCAGCTCCGCCGGGGTCCTGCTGCTGGTGGCGGCGGGCATTCACTCCTTCTGGCCGAACGTGATCCTCTTCCTCGGCGTGAGCGCAGCGCTCGGCATGTGCAACGGATCGATCTTCCAATTGCTGCCGCAACGCTTCGGCAAGGACATGGGCGTGATGACCGGGCTGGTCGGCTGCGGCGGCGGAGTCGGCGGCTTTTACCTGGCGAGTTCGCTCGGCCTGGCCAAGCAAAGCTTCGGCTCCTGCGCGCTGGGCTTCGCCGCCTTTTCCCTCCTCTGCTTCATCGCGGTGGCGGGGCTCGCACTCGTGAAGACCCGCTGGCGCACGACTTGGGGAGCGGTCGCGGACGCGAGGATCTAAGGCAAATGCGGGATGACGGATTCCCGCATCCCCCATGGTACCGGCGACGGGTGAGGATGAAGCCGCGCCCCGCCACCCCGAATCCGCATGAAGATCCGCTCCTCTTCCCACGCCCTTCCGAGGGACGAGGGCCGGCCTTCCTCCGATGCGGTCTCGGTGACCACTTGGAACAGCGGCTTCGTGGCGGCTCTCGCCGATGGCGCTGGCACCGCGGCCGCGGCACGGGAAGCGGCCGAGCATGCCGTCTCCGTAATTGCCACCCACTACCGCAGCCACCCGCTGGGGTGGACGCCGGGCAAGGCCCTGCGCGAAACGGCGCGGCTGATCAACCGCACGCTCTGGAACGAATCGAACGCCCGCTTCGGCAGGCCGGAAATGGTCTGCACGCTGGCCGTCGTCCTCTACGATGAAGGGTTGCTCACCTGCCTCGGGATCGGGGACTCGCGCATTTACCTGATGCGCGGCGGGGAATTGAGCCGGTTGACCCGCGACGACATCGATCCCGGCAACCCCTTGCGCCTCACGCGGGCGCTCGGCGCGGAGGAGACCCTGACCCCCACCACGCTGAAGATGACTCCCGAAGCCGGAGACGTCCTCTTCCTCTGCTCGGATGGCATCCACCACCACCTGTCCGACGAAGAGATCCATGAGAGCCTGCTCGCGGAGACCTCCGCCCGCCTGATCGCGGTGAGGGCGCGGGACGCTTCGCCGGAAGAAACGCGCGACGACTGCGCGGCCATCCGGATCGCGATCGAATCGCTCGGCTGGACCGCCCGGCGGGAAGACCAGCAGCTCCCGGTCCCCGAGAAACTCGCCACCGGTCAGAAGTACGACGGCTGGACCCTGGTGCGCTCCTTCGGCGCGAACGACCGGTGCTGGCTGGCGGAGCGGGAAGGCTGCCGGCAGGTGATGAAATTCGCCCCGCTCGAAGCCATCGGCCAAGCGGAGGTGGCGCAGGCATTCCTGAAGGAGACGTGGAATGCGATCCGCTTTTCGGATGACCCGCCCTTCGTGAAGGCGTGGGAAAACCCGGCGAGGTCCTCGCTCTACTACATCATGGAGTTCGTGGATGCCCCGGGGCTGGCGACGCTGCTCAAGCAGCGGCGGCTCCAGGTGGAGGAAGCGGCGGCACTCGGCCGTTTCCTCGCCGAGGCCGGGATGCGCTTGCTGCGGCACGATCTCCTCCACGGCGACATCAAGCCGGAGAACATCCTCGCCGGATCCGCCTACGACTCGGTCTTTTTCAAGCTGATCGATCTGGGATCGAGCTGCGAGGTTTTCTCCCACCGTTCGCGCGCGGGCACGGCCAGCTATCTGGCACCGGAGCGCTTCAAGAACGCTCCCGTCAGCGAGCGGACCGAGATCTTCGCCATCGG
The DNA here is from genome assembly GCA_946885645.1 of uncultured Haloferula sp. The sequence continues at coordinate 13,136 of CAMPGU010000018.1, read as the reverse complement.
CGTCACGCTCTACGAGGCCCTCACGGGGCAGCTCCCCTTCGGGCGGATCGAGCGTTTCCAGACTCCCGCCTTCCGCGATCCGAAGCCCGCGGGTGCGCTCAATCCCCTGGTGCCGCCCTGGCTGGATGCGGTGATCCTGCGGGCCTGCTCGATCCAGCCGGAGAGGCGCTACACCCACTTCAGCGAGCTCATGTTCGATCTGACGCATCCTCAGAAGGTGCGGCCGTGGCATTCGGAAAGAGCACCGCTGATCGAGCGGCATCCGGTGCTCTTCTGGAAGTGTCTCGCGATCTTTTTCGCGCTTCTCGCGCTCGTGCTGGCGGTCCAGCTCGCGATGCGCGGCGATTGAAGCCCCGCCCTTGGCACGCGCGTGCCAATGCTCCCCGATCTTCGCGGAAGCGGGCCATCTTGTCCCGTACATGCTTTGCCCGCATGCATTCTACCGGAGCGCATGAATCCCTTGAATTCAAAGGCCTTGGTTATGAAGGACCCTCAGCCGGTGCATGAGTTTTCGACCCGCGCGGGGTGCCGCCACCTTGGCACGATGGCCTGATCTCCGCTTTTGCAGAGGGGTTCCAAATCGCTTCCCTGACATGAATCAAAATCACTCCCTCTCGCGCCGCGACTTCCTCGGACGTTCCACCAAGGCCACGGCACTCGGTCTCCTCGCCTCGGGCCTTCCGACCGGCTGGGTTGGCGCCCAGTCCGCTTCGGACGCTCCGGAAACCGCCAACGTGAACTTCGGCATCATCGCGCTGACCGACTGCTCGCCCATCGTCATCGCCCACGAAAAAGGCCTCTTCAAGAAATACGGCATCAAGTCCACGGTGACCAAGGGAGCGAGTTGGGCGGCAATCCGCGACTCCCTGGCCAACGGCGACATCCAGGCCACCCACATGCTCATCGGCATGCCCATCGCTTCCACCATGGGTCTGGGCGGTGCGCCGAAGGTCCCGATGGTGATTCCCTGGCTGCTCAACCGCAACGGCCAGTCGATCTCCCTGGCCAAGAGCTTCAAAGGCAAGGTCGGCGCCGATCCGAAGGCGCTGAAGCCGCTGGCGGATGCCGCGAAGGCTGCGGGCCACCCGATGACCTTCGCGATGACCTTTCCGCCGGGCACCCACGCCATGTGGATGCGCTATTGGCTGGCCGCGGGCGGCATCAATCCCGGGGACGCCTCGGGAGCCGGTGCCGACATCTCCCTGATCACCATCCCGCCGGCGCAGATGGTGGCGAACGTGCAGGTCGGCAAGATGGACGGCTTCTGCGTGGGCGAGCCCTGGAACGCGAAGACCATCAACGACGATATCGGTTTCACCGCGATCAATTCCCAGGGCATCTGGAAGGACCACCCGGAAAAGGTCTGCGCCTTCACCGAGGAATTCGCGAACAAGAACCCGAACACCGTGAAGGCGGTGCTGAAGGCGCTCCACGAGGCGAGCGTGTGGCTCGACAAGATGGAGAACCGCCCCGAGCAGGCGAAAATCGTCAGCGCGCCCACCTACATCAACTGCCCGCCCGAGCTCATCCTCGGCCGCCTGCAGGGCAAGTACGACATGGGCGACGGCCGCAAGTTCCGCGATCCGGACTACATGATCTTCAGCGAGCGGAACTGCAACTATCCGCAGCCGAAGTATTGCAAGTGGTGGCTCACGCAGCTCCGCCGCTGGGGCTTCACCGACGGCGCCCCCGACTACGAGGCCGTCACGAAGCAAGTGATGCGCACCGACATCGACGAGGCCGCGATGAAGGAGATCGGCTACACCCACGGCGGCATGAATGACGACGTCGAGTCCATGTTCGACGGCGCGAAGTTCGACCCCAAGGCCGACCTCGAGGCCTTCGCCGCCTCCTTCGCCGTCAAGACCCTCAAGGGTTAATCTCTTCCTGGTTGCAGATTCGGTTCCCCGCGGGCGGCCGTCGCCCGTCCGTCCGCGGGTTTTCTTTCACACACCTAAGCCATGAAGTTTCTCCACTCGCTAAAACTCGACACGATCCTGCTGCCGCTCATCGGCCTCCTGCTCTGCCTGGGAGGGTGGGCGATCATCGCGGGTCAATCCACCGTTACCACCGTCGTGGACGATTGGGGTGACACCGTCACCAAGATCGAGCGCCACGGCATTTCCAAGAACCTCCCTTCCCCGTCCGAAACATGGACGGCGAGCAAGCCCTATATCGTCGAGCCTCTCGCCAAGCGCGGCGAACTTGACCAAGGCATCCTCCGCTTCACCTGGCTTTCCCTCAAGCTGGTGGCGCAGGGCTATTTCATCGCGCTGCTCGTGGGCACGCCGGTGGGCTTCATGCTCGGCCTCTCGAAGAATTTCACCAAGGCATTCGACCCGATCATCCAGATCCTGCGTCCGGTATCGCCGCTCGCATGGCTGCCGCTCGGCATGGTGCTTTTCAGCGGCTTGAAGGTGCTGGATTCCACCGGACGCGTGAGTTTCGGCACGTCGGATGCTGCAGCCCTCTTCACCATCGCCATCTGCGCCATGTGGCCCACCGTGCTCAATACCGCCGTCGGCGTGCGGGCCGTGCCGCAGGATTACCTCAATGTCGCCAAGGTGCTGAAACTTTCCCGCATGAAGACCTTGTTCAAGGTTCTGATTCCCTCGGCCCTGCCGTACATGTTCACCGGCTTCCGCCTGTCCCTGGGGATCGCGTGGCTGGTCATCGTCGCGGTGGAGATGCTCATCGGAAAGCCCGGCATCGGGGGCTTCCTGTGGCAGCAGTACAATGCGAACAGCTTCGCCCACATCATCCTCTCCATCCTCACCATCGGGTTCATCGGCTACGTGCTGGACCGCCTGATGAGCGTGGTGGAGGGACGCTTCCGCACCGCTTGAACCTTCAATATCCGCGAACATGCCACCTATCGTCGAACTGAGCGGCATCTCGAAAGGCTTCGGCCGCGGGCTTGCCCGGAGCACGGTGCTTCACGACATCAACCTGAGCGTCGCCGAAGGCGACTTCGTCTCCATCATCGGCTACTCCGGTACCGGCAAGAGCACCCTGATCAACCTGGTAGCCGGCCTGCTGAAGCCGGACGGCGGCAGCGCGAAGATGGACGGCGCGGAGATCAAGGGCCCCGGCCCGGAGCGCGGCATCGTCTTCCAGAACTACTCGCTGCTGCCCTGGCTCACGGTGACGGAAAACGTCCGCCTCGCCGTGGACCAGATCTTTCCCGACCTGAGCGCAAAGGAGCGCGCCGAGCATGCCGCGAAATACATCGATATGGTGAAGCTCACGCCGGCCTCGGGGAAGCTGCCGCGGGAACTTTCCGGCGGCATGCGCCAGCGGGTCTCGGTGGCCCGCACGCTGGCCGCGAATCCGCGGATCCTGCTGCTGGACGAGCCGCTCTCCGCGCTCGATGCCCTCACCCGCGCGACCCTGCAGGACGAGATCGCCGAAATCTGGCAAGCCAATCGCACGACGGTAATCTGGATCACCAACGACCCGGACGAAGCCCTGCTGGTGGCGGACCGCGTGATCCCGCTGCTTCCCGGGCGGGAAGGTGCCACGCTGGGTGCCGAGATTCCGGTGGCCCTGCCCCGGCCCCGCGACCGCCGCGAACTGCTGCGCAACCCGGAATTCAAGGACCTGAAGCTGCAACTGGTGAACGCCCTGCTCGCCGCGAAGAAGGACAGCACCCCGCAGGTAACGAAGAAACTCGCCGCCCCGGACATCCTCCCCGAGGACCTGGGAAAGAAGAGAACCTTTTCCCTCTTCGACCGCCCCGCCCCGCGCCGCCGCTCGCAGCTCCAGCGCGAAGAACTTAAAATCGAAGTATCATGAGCCATTCCCAAGCCCCCGTACTGGAGCTTTTCAAGCTCTCCAAAGCCTACCCGACACCGAAGGGTCCGGCGGTGATCGTGAAGGAATTCAACCTGAACCTTTCCGCAGGGGAATTCGTCACCTTGATCGGCCACTCCGGCTGCGGCAAGTCCACCGTGCTTTCCATGGTCGCGGGACTGACCGACACCACCGATGGAGCGATGATCCTGTCCGGCCGCGAAACGAACGAGGCCGGACCCGACCGCGGCGTGGTCTTCCAATCGCCGTGCCTCCTGCCATGGATGACCGCCTTTGAAAACGTGATGCTCGCCGTGAACCAGGTGTATTTCACCGCGCCGAAATCCGAGCGGCGCGAGCTGGCCGAGTACTACCTGACCGTGGTGGGACTGGGAGGTGCGATGCACAAGTACCCCGGCGAGCTTTCCCAAGGCATGCGCCAGCGCGTCGGGATCGCCCGCGCCTTCGCGCTGCAACCGAAGATGCTGCTGCTCGACGAGCCCTTCGGCATGCTCGATGCGCTCACAAAGATGGAGCTCCAGGAGGTCCTGCTGGAACTGTGGAAACGGAACAAGCTCACCACCCTGATGGTCACCCACGATGTGGATGAGGCGATCTTCCTCTCCGACCGGGTGGTCATGATGACCGACGGACCCGAGGCGGAAGTCGGGGACATCCTGGCAATTCCCTTCGACCGCCCGCGGGACCGCGCCGCCATCCTCGCGGATCCCCGCTATCCCGAGATCCGGAACCACCTGCTGACCTTCCTCAACGAGCGCTCCCACATCCGGCCCAGCCGGATCACCCCGCCCGTCACGGAAACCGTGAGCGCCCCGGAACGCCGCACACCGGCGGGTGCCGCGGTCACCACCCGCTGATCCCGCTTCCCGATGGGTGCGGAACTGTCAGTTCCCCGGATGGCACTGGCCCGGGCGACGGCGAATCTGGCATGGGGATCGGCGCTCTTTTTCCTCCTGGGGCTCCTCTATCCGGGGCTCCCGGCCGGCAAATCCGTGCCGGGAGGGATCTGCCTGGGCCTGGCGGTGACGGCCGCCCTCCTGACCGGCCCTCCGCGGGAGCTGCCGGGATTCATCCCGCCGCAGGGCGGATGTCCGGCACTCCGTCGCTGCCTCTCCTGCATCTTGCTCGGGAGTTCGCTCTTCGCCGTGTGCTGGAACTTCCAGCATCTCCCCAGTTTTCCGTGGGCGGTAGTCAGCGGCTTCGGGGCGCGGTGGTTGCTTTATGGCCTGGAATCCTTCGATCTGCGGGCGGCGGCTCAAGGCCGGGAAGCGCTTCCCTGCCTTGCCACGCGGCTCCGGCGGGCGGTCACCTGGGTCACGGGAGCGCTCATCCCCTTGCTGGTCTGGGGCGGGCTTCCGGGCTTCCCGCTCCTGGCCCTTTCCTTCCTGCTGACCTTTTTCGGGCAATGGACCGCCGCCGGGGAGCTGTTCCACGCCCGCTTCGCCAGAAGCTCCATTGCTGGCCCTCATCCGCTGCGGTGAGCCGGATTCATCGTTCGGATGACGGCAAATTCATCCCTTTTCCCGCCGCTTTGGCACCCCGCGCATGCCGGATGCTTTTCCTAACGCTGAACAAAACCTCGTTATGGTCAATCTCAGCGACTCCGGCTTCAGCGCCGAACAGACCTCCTACCTCTCCGGATTCGTCTCCGGCATCCTGCAGGGGCGGGAACTGCCATTTCTCGGTCAGGACGGGGAACGACGTTTCACGCACGAGCCCGAGCAGAGTGTTTTCGGCACGCCGCTCGAGGATCTCTGCAAGGAAGAGCGGATCAAATACGAGCAGCACGGGCTGGATTGCTACGATGCCATCCTGGCCAATGCCGCCGCCGGAGAGTTCCCGAAAGACGGGGACGTCTTCCGCTACAAGTTCCACGGCCTCTTTTTCGTCTCGCCCGCGCAGGAGAGCTTGATGCTCCGCTGCCGCATCGCCGGCGGCTCGCTCACCAGCGATCAGCTCCGCGGGTTGGCCGGGGTCGCGGATAAGTGGGGCCCGGGGCACGCCGACCTCACCACCCGGGCCAATGTCCAGATCCGCGAGATCATGCCGGAGAACGCGCCGAACGTGCTCATGGCGCTCACCGACATGGGCCTGACATCCCAGGGGTCCGGCGCGGATAACATCCGCAACATCACCGCCACCCCCACCACGGGCTTCGATCCCGACGAACTCATCGACGTGATGCCTTACGCCCGGGCGATGCATCACTACATCCTGAAAAACCGCGATCTCTACGGCCTGCCGCGGAAATTCAACATCTCCTACGACTCCGGCGGCCGGGTTTCCGTCTGCGCGGATACCAACGACATCGGCTTCTACGCCGTGAAGGTCGGCGAGAACGAACAGGGCATCGCCCCCGGCGTTTATTTCCGGATGCAGCTCTGCGGCATCACCGGCCACAAGCAATTCGCCACGGACTGCGGCGTGCTGCTCACGCCTGCCGAGACGATCCCCGTCGCCGCCGCCCTGATCCGCGTGTTCATCGAGAACGGCGACCGCACCAACCGCAAGAAGGCGCGCCTCAAGTATCTCGTGGACGATTGGGGCTTCGAGAAGACCCTGGAAGAGACCCAGAAGAAGCTGGCCTTCCCGATGCGTTACTTCCCGCTCGAGGGCTGCGAGCCTTCCCTGCCGAAGTCAAAGCACGGCCACCTGGGCATCCACCAGCAGACGGACGGCAAGCACTACATCGGCGTGCTGACACCGGTGGGCCGCATGTCGGTGCCGCAGATGCTCGCGCTGGCCGACGTGGCCGACGAGTTCGGCCGCGGGGAAATCCGCCTGACGGTGTGGCAAAACCTCATCATCCCGGGAATCGCGGAGGAAAAGCTGCAGGCCGCGATCACCGCGATCCAGGCCACCGGCCTCGACCACCGCAACAACGCGATCACCGGCGGCCTCATCGCCTGCACCGGCAGCCGCGGCTGCAAATACGCCGCGGCCGATACCAAGGGCAACGCGATCACCCTGGGCAGCCACCTGGCGAGCAAGATGATCCTCGACCAGCCCGTGAATATCCACCTCACCGGCTGCCAGCACTCCTGCGCCCAACACTACATCGGCGATATCGGCATGATGGGTACGCGGGTGAAGGTCGCGGACGGCTCCACGGTCGATGGCTACAACATCGTGCTCGGCGGCGGGATGGACGACACCCAGGCGATCGCCCGCGAGATCTGGAACGGCGTGGCTTTCGACAAGATCCCGGAATTGATCGAGCAGCTCCTCTGCACCTACCTCGCCCGGCGCGAAGACGGCGAAAGCTTCGCCACCTTTACCCAAAGGCTGAGCGTCGAGGAACTCCGCGGCCTGGTGATCGAGAAAGCCGCGGCCTGAGACGCCCGATCAAAATGCGATCAGGGAGAGTCATCCCGCAAGACCACTACTCAATTTACAATAATCAATAATCAGTCTCTTGTCTTCCCTCCTCCAACGTCTCCCCGCGCTGCCTGCTGCGAAGAAGCAGGCCGCCCCGAGCCAGGAGGTGAGGACCTTGATCGACGACCTCATCGCGGAGCAGAAGACGCTGCAGACGCCGGTGGCCCGCTACGCGGACTACCACGACAGCGAGCCCGACCTGGCACCCCACTACCGCTCGCTGATCCCGCTGACGAAGCCCGGCTCCGGCGAACAATATGCCTTCGAGGTTTCGCTGGACCGCTGCACCGGCTGCAAGGCCTGCGTCTCCGCCTGCCACTCCCTGAACGGGCTAGATGACGACGAGGCGTGGCGGGACGTGGGTGTGATCCATGGCGGCCGCTCGACGCCGGGCTGGCAGCAGACGGTCACCACGGCCTGCCACCATTGCGCCGACCCCGCCTGCATGAACGGCTGCCCCGTGGGTGCCTACGAGAAGGACGAGGACACGGGGATCGTCCGGCACCTGGACGACCAGTGCATCGGCTGCTCCTACTGCATCCTGAAGTGCCCCTTCGACGTCCCGAAGTACTCGAAGAAGCGCGGCATCGTCCGCAAGTGCGACATGTGCCACCAGCGGCTCGCGGAGGGCGAAGCGCCGGCCTGCGTGCAGGCCTGCCCCACCGAGGCGATCCGCATCGTGAAGGTGGCGGTGAAAACGGGACAGGAAACGGCGAACGCCGGCCCCGCTCCGGACTTCCTACCCGGCGCACCGGATCCCGCGATCACCCTGCCCACCACCCGCTATGTCGGCCGCACGATCCCCGAGACCGCCGTGGCGGCGGACCGGGAGACCCTGGTGCCGGAGCACGCCCACTGGCCGCTCGTGCTGATGCTGATGCTCACCCAAGCGGGCCTCGGGCTCCTGGCGGGCGGCACCGGCAATACCGCTCTCACGCTCGCCGCCTCGGCCTTGTTTTTCGCCGGCATGGGGGCATCCGTCCTCCATCTGGGCCATCCCCTGAAGGCATGGCGCTTCTTCCTGGGCCTCCGGACCTCCTGGCTCTCGCGGGAGATCCTCGCGTTCTCGATGTTCGCGCCGATTCCCCTGCTCCTTTCCGCGCTCCCCTTCCTGCCCGACTTCCCTTTCAAGGATCTCGTGGCGGTGGCGGCTACCCGGTCCGTCCTGCCGGTCGGCCTGCTCGCCGTCTTCACCAGCGTGATGATCTATCACGACACGCGGCGCGTTTCCTGGCGCTTCCTGCTGACCGCCGCCCGTTTCTTCGGGACCGTCGCCTCCTTTGCAGCCTTGGGACACCTGATCGCGGCACCTTCCCCCCTGGCCATGGTGCTCTTCGTGGCGGCGGTGGCGGGAAAGATGATCCCCGAGCTGAAGCTTCTCCACCGCGCGGATGATCGGAATGCGGAGTGGACGACCGACCTTCACGTTTCGAGGATGCTGAACGGCCCCCTGAACGGTGTGATGCGACTGCGCCTCTCCTTCGCCCTGCTGGCGGTCGCCGGAGCGGTGATCCAGCCTTGGCTCGCCCTGCTCTTCCTGCTCGCGTCGGAGCTATTCGAGCGCCAGCTCTTCTTCCAATCCGTATATGCGCCGAAGATGCCGGGCAGCTTCGGGCCGAAGCGGCATTAGGAAATCACTCGCGGGGCTACACCCATCCCGGCACCGGTGCTTCGAATTCCACCCGCTGCCCGCCCGCGGGATGCCGGAATGCCAGCTTCCACGCGTGCAGGCACATCGGCGGATCCTCCGGCGATAGCGTCTGCATGTCGCCCCGCAGCCGTCCCGGCAGATAGGCCGGGTCTCCCTGGATCGGATAGCCCTCATGCCACAGGTGAATCCGGATCTGATGGGTCCTGCCGGTGAGCGGCCTTGCTTCCAGCAAGGCGGTGCCGTCCCCATCCCGCCGGATCACCCGGAACTCCGTCCGCGCCTGTAGCCCGTCCGCATCGATTTCCCTGGCACCGAGCTGACAGGCCTGATCCGAGACCGGCGCATCGACCGTAAATTCATCCAGCGGCGGATGCCCGTGGACACGGGCCAGATAGACCTTTTCCACCTCGCCGCGGGTGAATTGCGGCTGCAGCAGCTTCGCGTAGTGGCGGGTGAGCGCGCAGACCAGGATCCCGCTGGTGTTCGCATCCAGCCGGTGCGCTGGACGCGGCTTCGCCGGGTGCCAGGCCTCGTGCAGGAAATGCGTCAGCGTGTTCCTGTTGAAGCGCCCGCATGCATGCATCGGCAGCGGCGCGGGCTTGTTCAGGACGAGGATCGCCTCGTCTTCATGGATCACCCTCAAGTCCGGATTCACCGGTGGCTCGATGGTTCCCGGAAAGATCCGCATCCACTCTTCTCCCGCCCGCGCGATCTGATCCGGCGAGGCCGGCGAGCCCCGCCCGTCCAGCAGATGACCGGCGGCGAGATGCTTCAACCATTCCTCCCGGGGCACGTGCGGAAAGACCGCCTCCAGCACTCCGAGGATCGGCCGGCCGTCATGCTCGCCCGGAATCCGGAGCGGCCGACGGTTCTCGTAGGGGAGGCTACCGGGCAGCGGCTGTGTCACCCGCGCCAAGGCGAGGTGGCGCTCCGCGATCAGGGCGTCCATCTTATCGGTCTCCGAGCGATAGCAATGCGGGCACGAAAGGTCCGGCACGTAGCGTGAGTCCTCTTGCTCCTCCGCCGTCAGCGGCGTCTGGCAGGCGAAACACACCGCCGAACCCGTCTCCCTCAGCGCGGGGTCCACGCCCACGCGCTGGTCGAAGACGAAGCACTCGCCCTCGTAGTGATCGCCGCCGACTTCCTCGAAGTACTTCAGGATGCCGCCCTCCAATTGATAGACCTCCCGGAAACCCGCGCGCTCCATGAAGGGTGCCGCTTTCTCGCAGCGGATGCCGCCGGTGCAGAAGGTCACCACGGGCGCGTCCTTCATTTCCTGCGGCAGCTTCGCGACCGCCTCCGGAAAATGCCGGAAGTGATCGATTCCCGCCGGGATGGCGTTGCGGAAGGTGCCCAGCTTCACCTCGTAGTCGTTGCGGGTGTCGTAAAGGATCACCGGCTTCCCCTCGTCCAGCCATTGCTTCAGCGTCCGCGCCTCGATCCGCGGGGAGGTGTAGCTGGCGGGATCGATCTCCCCGATGCCGAAGGCGATGATCTCCTTCTTCAGCCGAACCAGCATCCGGGAAAAGGGCTGCCCCTCGCTCTCGCTGTACTTCGGCGCCAGGTCTTCCAGCCCGGGTAGGGCGCGCAATTCCCCGAGCAGGGCCTCGATCCCGGAGGCATCCCCCGCCACGAAAAGATTGATCCCCTCCGGGGCGAGGAGGATCGTCCCCTTCAACGCCCGCTCCTTGCAGAACGCGATCAGGCGTTCGCGCAGAGCCTTCAGCCCCTCCATGCGGGCAAAGCGGTAAGCGGAAATATTCGTGACGGCGGGCACGCCGCGACGGTGGAGCGGGAAACGCGCGCGGGAAAAGGGGAAAGATCGCGCGGGAAGCGCTTTTCCGGGGGGGGACGTCTGGATAGGGAGAGGGACCTGCCTCCCGCGCGCCCGCCGAGGGGAGAGTGAGGCCGGCGCTACCGGCAGTCCGTAGGCGCGTTCGTGAGAACGCGATGGGGAGAGCCCGTTTCACCCTCTCCGGGGAGAACGCAGGGAAACATTTTTCCCGCGCTGTCACCAGCGCGCCTACGGGTCTCGGAGCGAGACTCGACCTGAATCACTCCGCCCCCACCCCGCTCAAGAGATACACCGCAAAGGATCCCAGCCAGTGCTCGCCCTCGTAATGCCCCGTCGCAACGAGCGCCAGCCCGGCGGCCGCATGCTTGGCCGCCGCATCGAGCAGCACCGTCTTTCGCGGATCCTCATGCGGCAAGGCGGAGGCGATCCCCCGCATGGTCCAGGCCCGGTTGAGATTCAGTCCGGCCAGGTGGATCAGGTGCCCGTCCGTGGGATCGCTCACCTTCACGGGTGTCAGCAGATTTCCCGCCTGCCCCTTCGCGAGTCCCGGCAGGTAGGCATCCAGCCATGCGCCATACTCCGCCGGGGGCAGGACGCGGCGCATGAGGTCGGCCACATTCAATCCCGGCGAAAAGAAATCGTTCCCCGAAGGCTCGTAGGCCGCGGGGTAATCCCGGTCCTTCCCGTAGAAGGCACGCGCCTTCTCCAGCAGCAGGCGCTCGAACTCCGCGTCTCCCGTGGCACGCGCATAATCGATCATCTGGGCCAGCGGGAAGGCGGTCTCCGGATGGAAGCCGCAGCGCACCGGCCAATCGAGCTTCGGCAGGTAGTCCTTTGCCATCAGCACGATCTGCCTCTCCAGCACCTCGAAATGCGACGCCCAGGTCTTCCCGTCGCCGTCGTCCCATCCGCGCAATTCCAAGGCCAGCCGCAGCGCCCAGGCCCAGCCGTACATGCGCTCGAAGCTCCGGTTGTCCTTCGCCTCGAAATACGCGGCTTCCTTGGCCAGCCCCTCCTGCGTGAAGCGCTGCCCGAGGACCTGCCGCACCTCCGGCGCGAAAGGTGCCTGCGGGAATCCCTTCAACAGGCGCACCAGCGTCCAGTGCCCGTGAACGGAGGAATGCCAATCGAAATGACCGTAGAAGACCGGGTGCATCGCGCGCGGCGACTTCAGGTCATCCGGCCCGGTGGTGACGTGGCCGGTCTTGTTCGGATACTCGCGGTCGATCCCCGCCAGGGCCAGTTTCACGAACCCGCTCGCCTGCTCCACCGTCATCGGCTTTTCCTGACCCATGACCGGCAGAACCACAAGCGCCGCGAGCGCGGAAAGGAGGCAACGGAACATGCCGCAAGGAAAGCCGCGGGCGCGCCCTCCGGCTAGCATGAAGGACGGCCCGGCTTCAGGCCCGCTCCGCCCACCTCAATTTCGCCGGCGTGCTCCGCGGGTTGCCACGCCGCTCCTCGGGACCGGCGATGATCACGCCATCGCTCGCCGCGGCGTAGGTGCCCTCGCGCTGGCCGGCTTGGAAGGCCTTCTTCACCCGCCGGTCCTCACCGGAGTGGAAGCTCAGCACCGCCACCCGGCCGCCCGGTTTCAGGCACGCGGGCAAATCCCTCAGGAAAGCCTCCAGCGAGGAAAACTCCTCGTTCACCGCGATCCGGATCGCTTGGAAAACGCGCCTGACCGTCAGATCGGCTCCCTCCTCATCCAGTCTCGCCACCTCCGGGATTCCCCGGATCGCCGAGGCGAGTTCCCGGGTTCCCGTGAATTTCCTCCCCGCCAGTACCGCCGCGATCACTTCCGCCCGGGGTTCATCGGCATTCCCGTGCAGCACCTCCGCGAGCTTCGGTGCCTTCGCCTTCGCCAGCCAATCGGCCGCCGGGATGCCGCGCTGCGGATTCATCCGCATGTCCAGCGGGCCCTCGGATTTGAAGGTGAAGCCGCGCGAGGGATCGTCGTATTGCATCGAGGAGCAGCCGAGGTCCGCGAAGATGAAATCCACCGCCGCCAAGCCCTGCGCCTGCAACACCTTGCGGATGCCCGCGTAGTTCGAGTGCACCGCCACGAAAGCCTCCTCCCCGTGGCCCAGCGCCCTCAGGCGCGCCTCCGTCTTCGGCTGCTCGATCGGGTCCAGATCCAGCCCGATCAAACGTCCGCCCGGCGAGATCCTCGCCAGGATCTCCCGCGCGTGCCCGCCGTAGCCGAGGGTGGCATCGATCCCCGTCTGCCCGGGTTCCACGCGCAGCGCGGCCAGGCACTCCTCCACCATGATCGGCACATGCATCCCGGCGGGCGTCTTCCCGGAGGCCAGCACCTTCCCGATCGTCTCCGCATGCCGCGCCGGATCGAATTCCTTGTACTTCTCCCCAAAGCGTTTCGGGTTCTTCCCCGCATAACGCTTCCGCCGGGGAGGCCGCGGTGCCATCGGATCGTCCATGCCCGGCACCTTAGCGCCCCCTCCCCCGCCGCCAAGCCCGGGAGACAGCGGAGCCTCAACC
>CAMPGU010000017.1 GCA_946885645.1 uncultured Haloferula sp. | reverse complement strand
CGGTTCTACCATGGAGGAACGGACCTCGTGACCTTGCTCGGCGAAGATGCTCTCCACCGTCCGTGAAAGCTGGCGGGGATCGAGACCGCGGTCATTGCCGCCGGAACCGCGATTGAGAAGAAGCCAGTACAAGGCCATGGCCTTTCCTAACAGATGACGTGCCTCCTTGGGTGGCAATGTAATCCATTGGTTGCCAGCGGGAGGCGTCCCGGCATTCACGCTCCGGAGCTGTTGGCGCATGCAAAACACAACGGCCCGGGCCGCATGGTTGCATTTTGCCCAACAGTGCGGGAGCGGAGAGGAGTTGTTGCGATTTGCATTTAGAAGCAGGGAGATCGGAGAAAGGGCTGTTAGCATAACATCCTGATAATCAGATCGGATCCTAAAGAACGGAGGATTGGTTCGCCGCTTGCGAAAAGAGCTTTGTCATGAATCCCATCATTCTATTCCGCTACAGCGCCTGCCGGAAGGATGGCAGGACATTCGCCGTTCCTGTTTGGCTTCTTTGCTTGGTATTGGGTATCGCAACCCTCGGGCTGAATTCCTGCAGGACAGCCCAGGGTTTCGGCCAGGATGTCGAACATGTGGGCGACAAGATCGAGGATGCGGCGGCCCGCTGAGCTCCCGCGCTTCCACGAAGCAAAGAGCCCGCCTCCGGCCAGCAGCCGGAGCGGGCTTTTGTTCGGATGGGGGGGTGGGAGGTCGTTCAGTCGAGGAAGCTGCGCAGCATCCAGGCCGCCTCCTCGTGAGCCTGAAGAAGATCGGTGAGGAAGTCGGCGGTTCCCGCATCCCCCGCATCGTCCAAGGAATCGACCGCCTTGCGGACCACCCGTGCGGCTGATTCGTGGTCATCGCGGAGCGCTGCGATGGCGTCATCGCCATTCAGCAGGGCACCGGGCGTTTCTTTCAGCGTCGCCTGCGCGAGGAATTCCTGCATCGAGCCCGGGCTGGCCGCACCCAGCATGCGGATGCGCTCGGCGGTCTTGTCGATGGCCATCGCCAAGGCGTCGTACTGCTTCTCGAAGAATTCGTGGAGGGTGTGGAAGCGGTGCCCTGTTAGGTTCCAGTGGAAGTTCCGGGTCTTCGTGTAGAGCACATGCTGATCGGCGAGGATGGCAGCGAGATGCTTCACCGCCAGGCTGCGGACCTTTTCGTCGAGGCCGATGCGGATGACTTCGGTAGCTGCGCCGGAGGCGGGAGCTTTCTTCTTGGCAGTCTTTTTCATGGCTAGGCTCTCTTTTAGCAAAAGGCGATCCTGCGCGACCCTAAGGGGAACAAACCGTTGGAGTTCATAGAATTATGATGATGTTAGAACCTTTCGTGCGGTCCTCCATATTGGCAATCTGCACGGCGCGGCGGGCCTGCTTGCGGGAGGGAGGGGAGCGGTCCAAGGTGGGAACATGTCCGACCCCGTTTCGCCGGTCTCCACCGCTTTCGAGATCTTGCGCTCCCTTTCATTCGCCGAGCGCGCGGGAGGCTTGGAGCGGGCAGCCAGCCTCCTGGAAACCGGGGCCGGGAAATTTGCCCGCCTGATGGCGGAAGAGATGGGCAAGCCGGTGGCCCAGGGACAAGGGGAGGTGCTCAAGTGCGCGGCGGTGTGCCGCTACTATGCCGCCCATGGCGAAGCAATGCTTGCTCCGGAAAGCCGGGAGGGGGCCACGGTGGTTCATCAACCCTTGGGCCCCGTGTTGGCCATCATGCCTTGGAACTTCCCTTTCTGGCAGGTTTTCCGTTTCGCGGCACCCGCACTGATGGCTGGCAACACGATCCTCCTGAAACACGCCTCGAATGTCCCCGGCTGCGCGAAGGCAATCGTGTCCCTCATGGGCGAAGCCTTCGGAGGGCAGGACTTCGTAAAGGCCGTGTTCGTCTCGGGCCAGGAGGCGGAAGCCCTGATCGGAGACTCCCGGATCCGGGCGGTGACCTTCACCGGTAGCACCGCGGCCGGCCGGAAGGTCGCGGCGGCAGCGGGAAAGCACCTCAAGAAATCCGTCCTCGAACTCGGTGGTAGCGATCCTTACCTGGTGCTCGAGGACGCCGACCTCAGGGCGGCGGCGAAAACCTGCGCCGCCGCCCGCATGGTCAACGGCGGCCAGAGTTGCATCGCCGCCAAGCGTTTCCTGGTGGCTGCTCCCGTCCACGAGGAATTCCTCGGCTTGTTCCGCGATGAGCTAGCCCGCTACCAGCCCGGGGATCCCTTCGAGAAGGAAACCCTGCTGGGGCCCTTGGCGCGCGCGGACCTGCGGGATGATATCCACGCTCAGGTGAAGGACAGCATTGCCGCCGGGGCGGAGTTGGTGCTGGGCGGAGCGATTCCGGACGATGCGGGGCTCCCGGATCGTCCGTACTATCCCGCCACCCTGCTGGCCGGGGTGACTCCGGGCATGCGGGTCTTCGACGAGGAAACCTTCGGGCCGGTGGCGGCGGTGACGCGGGTACAGAACATGCAGGAAGCGATCGAACTCGCCAACCGTTCGCCCTTCGGACTGGGCGCCGCCGTCTTCAGCGGCAACGAAGCGCGTGCCCGCAGCGTTGCACTTGCGCTGGAAACCGGGACCGTGGCGATCAACGCCCAGGTTGTGTCGGATCCGCGCTTCCCCTTCGGCGGGGTGAAGGACAGCGGCTGGGGCCGGGAGCTCGGCGAACACGGGATCAAGGAATTCGTGAACGTGAAGACCGTCCGTTGACGGCCGGACGTTCCGGGAAAATGTTTCTTGTCAGATCGGGAAAAGCCGCCAGTCTCCGCGCCCCGCCGTTGCGGGGTGTTCGATCCACGGAGGCGTATGGGTATGGCTTCCAGGATCACCCGTCCTTGAACCGCCTGATATCCCGTTATGGAAACACCGCCTTTCTCCGAACTCGGCTTGTCCCCCGAGCTTCTCGCCGCCGTCGAGTCCCTTGGCTTCGAACGTCCCTCGCCCATCCAAGCGATGGCGATTCCGGTCGCCTTGACCGGCAAGGACATCCTCGGCCTCTCCCACACCGGCTCCGGCAAGACCGCCGCCTTCACGCTGCCGCTGCTCGCGAAGCTCGATTTCAAGAAGCGGCTGCCGCAGGCGCTGATCCTCTGCCCCACCCGCGAACTCGCGGTACAGGTATGTGAAGAAGTTCACCGTCTGGGCTCGAAGCTCGGCCAGCTCCGCGCGATCCCCGTTTACGGCGGTGCGCCGATGGACCGCCAGCTCCGCGCGCTCCGCGATGGAGTGCAGGTGGTGGTCGGCACTCCCGGCCGCGTGATGGATCACCTGCGCCGCGGTTCCTTCGACGTGAGCGAGATCCAGACCGTCGTGCTCGACGAGGCGGACCGCATGCTCGACTTGGGCTTCCGCGAAGAGATGGAAGAGCTGCTCGGCGCGATCCCGAAGGAACGCCAGACGATGTTCTTCTCCGCGACGATGAGCCGCGGTGTCACCCATCTGATCGGCAAGTTCGGCAACAACGCGCAGACGATCGAGATCGACCAAAAGGCCAAGACCGTCTCGACCATCGACCAGTGCTGCTACGAAGTGCGCGAGCGCTCGAAGGTGGAGGTGCTCTCCCGCCTGCTCGACATGGAGCAATCCCGCCTGGCGATCATTTTCTGCAATACGAAGCGCTCGGTGGACGAATGCACGGAATCGCTGCTCGCCCGAGGCTATACCGTGGACCGCTTGCACGGGGACATCACCCAGCAGATGCGCGAGCGCGTGCTGCGCCGCTTCCGGGACGGAACCATCGAACTTCTCGTCGCCACCGATGTGGCCGCGCGCGGCCTCGACGTGGAAAACATCGACGTGGTCTTCAACTACGACCTGCCGCAGGATCCGGAGGACTACGTGCACCGCATCGGGCGTACCGGCCGCGCGGGGCGTAGCGGCCGGGCCGTGAGCTTCGTCTTCGGCCGCGAAATCCACCGCCTGGAAATGATCGAGCGCTACACGCGCCACCCGATCCGCCGCGAGCGCGTGCCGTCCCAGGAGCAGGTGGAAGGCCGCCTGGCGGACCTCCTTTTCGATCAGATCCGCGAGCGCCTTGAGAAAGGTGAGTTCGAATCCCATGAAAGCCAGATGGACCGCCTGCTCGAGCAGGGTTTCACGCCCACGGATGTCGCGGGCGCGCTGATCACCATGCTGAAGGAAGCCTCCGGACGCGAGTTCGGAGAAATCGCCGAAGACCGCGAGGTGCCCGGCCAGCGCGGTCGCCGCGACGTGCGCGAGCCGCGGGGAGACTCCCGCGACCGTGCCCCGCGCGAATATCGCGAACGCGGGCCGCGCCAGGAAGGCCCGCACGACAATGCGGACATGGTGCCGCTCTTCTTTTCGCTCGGGAAATTCCATGGCGTGAAGGTCGGCGAGATCATCGGCATGCTTTACGGCGAAGCCGGTCTGCCGGACGGTGCCGTGGGACACGTGAAGCTGTTTGCGAAGCATAGCCGCATCGACGTGCGCAAGGATTGCGCCGACCGCCTGATCCAGATTTCCAAGGGTGCGAACCTCAGGGGACGGAACTTCATCCTCGATTACGACCGCGGGCCGAAGGACGGACCGCGGTAGGCGTTAGGCGGGAGGCTCCGCCCAACCCGCTCGCGGGAGATTGCATGCCGGAAACCCGGCGGATACTCCATGATCGGCACCAGGCCCGCGCGGTTTGTGAGATTCCGGCGCGGGCGCGAAACATCATAGTCCGGGCGGCGTTTCTCTCCGAAGATCGCCCCGATCCATGAAGGTCCTCCGCTTGCTCTGTCCCGCTTCCTTGTTCACCTGTGCGGTGCTTGCCGCCGGGACGGCCGGTGATTCCGGCAGCCGCACCTGGGTTTCCAATGACGGGAGGCCGATCAAGGGTGCCTATTTGCGCGCCAATACGGATACCGTGGTGATCCGGCATGAGGACGGGCGCGAACTGTCCCTGCCGCTCAAATTCCTGAGCGCGGCGGACCGCGAGTTCGTGGAGCAGAAGCGAGCCGCGGCGGTACCTCCCGAGGCCGCTGCGGAAAAGGTGAAGCAATACTTGAAATACCAGCTTTCCGGCGGTTCCGAGAAGTGGCCGGAGGACCGGCGGAAGCGCATCACGGAGGCAATGGATGCCGCCGTCGCCCTCTACAATAAAACCGGTGTCTTCAAGAAAACCGTCACCGCGAACAACAGCCCGGGCACGCCGACGGCCGACGCGAACTACGACGGCTGGATCAACTTCGGCGGGTCGATCAACGCGCGCGTGGCGCTGCATGAGATCGGCCACACGCTGGGCATCGGCACGCATCCGGACTGGCAGGCGAAGGTCAAGGACGGGAAGTGGACGGGCAAGCACGCGCTGGAGCAACTCCGCGAATTCGACGGCAAAGATGCCGTGCTCCATGCCGACCGCATGCACTTCTGGCCCTACGGGCTGAACTTCGACCACGAATCCAGCGAGGAGAACGACCTGCGCCACGTGAAGATGGTGGCCGCCCTGCGCAAGGACATGGGAATCGACTGAGCGACCGCTTGCCAGATGGGGCGTATCCGCTTCACTCCGGGCATGGCGGATCCATGCGGCAAGGCATTAGCAACTTTCAGGATATTCCCGCTCTCGCTCTTGCTGCTGTTTTCCCCCGCTTGTTCATCGCTCCAATCGAACGCCAGTCGTTCCACCGAGAGCCTGCCCCAGGCGAGCGGCACGATGACGGGAACGGGTCACCTGGCGGCGAGTGCCTTTCGCGCCACGGCCTTGGCGGCGCTCCGCCAGCCCGGGACCACGCTCCGCACGGGGTTGGCCGTGCTGTGGCACCGGCCGCAGGAGGTGGTGACGGGGAACCTTCCCGTGGAGGAAATCGTCGCGGCACCCTTGCCCGAGGAGGCTCCGGGCACGCCGGAGTTCGAAGCACTGCTCGACAGGAAAGGCATGCCGCGCCGCAGCTCGGGCAGCGTTTCCTGGCTGGTGGACGGTCCCGGCTTTTTCACGGAGCTCGACCGGCAGCTCGCCGCTGTCCGGCATTCCATCGACCTGCAATTCTTCATCTACGACAACGACGATGTCGCGGTCCGATATTCGGACGAGCTCAAGCGCCGGGCGGAAGATGTGCCGGTGCGGGTTCTTTTCGACGACCTCGGCAGCACCTTCGCGCACACGGCGGCACCGGAGACTCCCGGGCCGCGGGGCTTCATGCCGCCTCCGGATATCGCGCGCTACCTGAAGGCGGAGTCGAAGGTCCGGGTGCGCCGCTCGCTCAATCCTTGGCTGGTATGCGACCACACGAAGCTGCTCGTCTTCGACCAGCGCACCGCGATCCTGGGCGGGATGAACATGGGCCGGGAGTACTACTCCGAGTGGCACGACCTGATGGTGAAGGCGGAAGGCCCGGTCGTGGGGAGCCTCGCACGGGAGTTCAACCGCGCCTGGCGGAAGGCGGGGCCCTTCGGAGATTTCGCGCTTTTTCAAAGCCCGCGTTCGGTGCGGACGCCCGAACCGCGGCCGGGAGATATCCCGCTGCGTCTGCTGCGGACCGATTCCGCCAAGGGACAGACCCACGTGCTGGAGTCCACCTTGCTCGCCATCCGGGCCGCACGGAAACGCATCTGGATCGAGAACCCTTATTTCGCCCACGACGAAACCGCACGGGCGCTCGAGGCGGCGGCCCGCCGCGGCGTGGACGTGCGCGTGATCCTTCCCTCGCGGGGTGACTCCACCATCATGGATGCCGGGAATCTGGCGACCGCCCGCGGATTGATCCGGGCGGGCGGGAAGGTGTACCGCTACCCGCGCATGACCCATATGAAGGTGGCCATCTTCGATGGCTGGGCCCACATCGGCTCGGCCAATCTCGACACGCTCAGTCTCCGCATCAACCGGGAGCTGAATCTGGCCTTCTCGGATCCGGAGGCGATCCGGGAGCTGGAAAGACAGGTGTTCTTACCCGATTTCCGCAGTTCCCGCCTGTTCCGCCTGGAAGAGACCGGCAGGCTGGGGGCACCCCTTGCCGAGACCATTGCGGACCAGCTCTGATACCTAAAGCCAGCTCCCCATGCGAAGGATCCGCCACGACGCCACCCAAGCTCTCCTGCACGCCCAAGGACCGCTGCTTGGCCTGATTACGGTCATCTTCGGTGTCTTCTTCCTCCAGCAGTTCAAGGGCGAGGAGTGGTACGAGTCCTTCATGCTGGTGCCCGCCGCCGTGGCGGAAAGCTGGGAGCAGCTCCGCGGCGGACGCTTCGACTTCGCCAGCGTCAAGGAACTCTCCACGCTGGTGAGCCACGCCTTTCTCCACGGCGACGCGGAACACGTGGTGTACAACATGCTTTTCCTGTGGATCTTCGCGGCGCTTGCGACGGAGCTGCTAGGGCATGGATGGATGTTCGGCATTTTTTTCTTCACCGCGATCACCGGCGGGATCGTCCAGACCGCCCTGAATGCGGGGGATTTCACGCCGGCGCTCGGGGCTTCGGGCGCGGTGATGGGCTTTGAAGGCGCGTACCTCTGCATGGCCATGCGCTGGCAGCTTCCCGACCCGCATATCTGGCCGATGGCGCGGCCCGTGCCACCCGGCAGGCTGGCCCTGATCGGGGCAGCCGGGGTTTTGATCGACTACTATTCGCTTATGAGCCAAAGCGATGCTCCCATCGCCTACGGCGCGCACATCGGGGGCTTCACGGGCGGCTTGCTGCTTGCGGCCCTCGTCCCTCGGCCGCGGAACATCAGGCCGCGCTGAGGGGCGCTGCAAGAGGTCGTTGAGGCCACCTGGCGACCCGCAAATGCATCTGGACCGGCGGGAGCGGGCGTGTTAGAGTTGCGTGCCATGAAACTGTTCACCCTTGTCCCGCTAAGCTTTCTTCTGGCGTTTGCAGCGCCGTCCTGCAGTTATACCGCGGAGGGCTACCAAGCCGCCGGCTACACTTCCCACGACGCCTATCACCGCGGCCTTACCGATGGCAGCGGCGATCGGCTCCACGGCTTGGCGTACGATCCCCATATCAACGAGGACCGGACCCTGCCGCGCGCTCACCGGAAGGACTACCTGTGGGGCTATGTGGACGGTTTCCGCAATTCCGGAAGCTACTATGTCGGCGGAAAATAAGCGCCTCCTCCGGGACATTGGCAGGACCCGGTCGCGGATCGATTCCGGCGGTGGTGCTCGCGTGTCCATCTGCCGCCGGATTTTCCTGCCATTCGGCATCGGACGAGCTTGAATCGCGGTCATGAGTTTACCCGCGAACCTCGTCACCATCCATCCGTATTTCAAAGCGCAGCCCGGCGAGTGGGAGCGGATCGAGGAGATTCTCCTGGAATTCGTCGCGACGACGAAAAGCGAGCCCGCGTGCCTCTTCTACGAATTCACCGTCAATGGCGACGAGGTCTTTTGCCGCGAGGGATATGCCGGCGGGGAGGCGGTACTGCATCATTTGGAGAACGTGGGAGAAGTGCTGGGAAGGATGCTGGCCCATGCGGACCTCACGCGCCTCGAATTCCACGGCCCCGCCGAGGAGATCGCCAAGCTGCGCGAACCGCTCGCGCACCTGAATCCCGCTTGGTTTGTCCTTCATGGCGGGATCGCCAGATAGGAGGGTCCCGGCGGAGGACCGCGATAGATAGTCAGGAAATCCGAACTTTTAAAGATCTGGGATTCGCTTTTGGAGCGTGCTTTGATTTCCGCCCGATTTGATCAGCGCCCGGCCTCCCACCGGCACTTCCATGAAATTCCCCCCCTTCATGTTCACCGGCTTGCTGGTGCTCCTCTCCGCCTGTCCGGCACAGGCGGAGCGAACGAAAGTCCTCATCATCGAGGGCGCCAGCAATCATGATTGGGAGCGGCGGGAGGAAGTGCTGCGTGCGATCCTGTCGCGGGATGGGAATTTCGAGATTGATGTCAGCACTACGCCCGGCGCGGCCGCTGATCCGGCCTGGGCTTCCTGGTCGCCGGATTTCGGGACCTATGATGTCGTGCTTTCCGGTTACAGCAACGGGGCGGGGGGCGAGCCGCGTTGGCCCGCGGCGGTGGAGACGGCCTTTGAAAGCTACGTGAGTTCCGGCGGCGGGTTTGTGGCGCTGCACGAGGCTTGCGACTCCTTCTCCGGTTGGGAGGAATATGGCGAGATGCTCGGTCTGCGCTGGAATCCGGCCGAGGTGGGGAAGGCCGTTCTTATCGGGGAGGGCGGGGTTCTTCAGATTTTGGAAGCCGGCCAAGGCGAGGCCACCAGCCATGGGGACCGGGCGGACACGCTGGTGAAGCGGATGGGCAGCCACCCGATCCACGCCGGTCTTCCCGCCTCCTGGATGGCGGCGGATCTGGAGGTCTGGCGCTATCCGCGCGGCCCCGCGGAAGGTCTCACGGTGCTTTCTTATGCGAAGGAAGCGGAGACCCAGCTTCAGTTTCCCGTGGAGTGGACGGTGAATTATGGCGCCGGCCGTGTTTACGCCTCGAGTTACGGCCATATCTGGGAGGGCGATGCCGGGTCCGCGGGGGTGCGCTGCGCGGCCTTCCAAGAAACCCTGGTGCGGGCGGTGAAATGGTGCGCGGGAGACGCTCCCCCCGCCTCGGTACCGCCTGATTTTCCCACCGGCACCACCGTTTCCCTGCGGGCCTACAAGGAGGGCACGAGCGGCTTCGGCGGACCCCGGCCGGTCGGACCTTTCTCGAACGGCGTGCTGCCGACGCTCTCGGTGGTGCCGACGGGCGTGACGGTGGCCGAGGCCTTCCCGGCGCTCGCGTGGGATTCTCCCGTGGATGCTCGGCCATGGCCGGAAGCACCGGGCCAGTTGATGGTCGCGGAGATGGACGGCCGCATCTTCAAAGTGGCGGATGACGACGGCACCACTAGCCGCCAGGAGGTGCTCGATATCCGGGAGCGCGTTTGGTATTTGAATTGGGAGAACAATGATCCCACCACCAAGCACGGCGGGATTCTTTCGACGGTATTCCACCCGAAGTTCGGGAAGGGCGAGGGCAAGGATTACCTGTATGTCTATTACCTGCATCATCCCGGGGATTTACCGGATGCGAATCCGCCCTTCTACGACCGCTTGGCGCGCTTCACGTGGAACGGCAATGCTTTCGAGCCCGGCAGCGAGCTGATCCTGATCAACCAGTACGATACCGCGAAGGGTCACGAAGGCGGCGGGATGTGCTTCGGGCCGGATGGTTTCCTGTATCTCGCTTTCGGGGACGAGGGAACGGAAAGCGGGGATTCCACGCCCCACACGCAGAAGATCGACGACCGTGCCCGCTCCGGCGTGTGGAGGCTCGATGTGGACATGCAGGGCGGCACCGTGAGCCATCCGATCCGCCGCCAGCCGCTGGGACCGGGCTCATACACGCAGGGATACTACATACCTAGTAATAATCCGTGGCTCGATGCGGCGGGCGGCATCCTGGAGGAATTCTACGCCATCGGCCTGCGCGAGCCGCACCGGATGAGCTTCGATGCCGCGACCGGCCTTTTCTGGATCGGCGACGTGGGGGCGAACAACCGCGAGGAAGTGGACGTGATCGACGGGCCGGGCCTCAATTTCGAGTGGAATTACAAGGAAGGCATCGCCGCCGCCTTCCGGGAGCAGCCCGTCCCTTTGATCGGGCAGACCAGCCCGCCCGTGCACGATTACTCGCACGCCGTGGGGTCCTGTGTGATCGGCGGCCATGTTTACCGCGGCACGGCCCTTCCCGGCATGGCCGGGAAATACCTCTACGGCGACAACGGCACCCAATTGCTTTACGCCGTGGACTACGATCCGGCGACGAAGCAGACGGTGTCCGTCCAGCAATTCGCGCAGGGACGGCCGGGCTATCTGTTTAACGGGATCAGCTCGATCGGCGTGGATTCCCATGGCGAGCCCCTCTTGTTGCAGCTCGGCGGCGGGGTGGCGGGAGCCGGCCAGATTTCCCGCATCAAGCCCGCGGGCCCTCCCGGCGGCGGCACCTGGGAGTACCCTCCGCTGCTCTCGCAGACGGGCGTTTTCACGGATCTCCCCGCGCTCACCCCCGCTCCCGGCATGATCCCCTTCGACGTGAACATGCCGCTCTGGAGCGCGGGCATGGCGAAGAAGCGCTGGGTGATGATTCCCAACGACGGCGTGGCGGACTCGCCCGGGGAGCAGATCACCTACAGCGAGACCGGGAGCTGGCAACTTCCCATCGGCTCGGTGTTCGTGAAGCACTTCGCCCGGCCCGATACTGGGGCACCGCTGGAAACGCGCCTTCTTGTCCACGGCACGGATGGCTGGGGCGGCGTGACCTACAAATGGCGTGCCGACGGCACCGAGGCGGACCTCCTGGAGGAGGGAGGCGAGGAAACCTTCACCATCGGCGGCCAGACCTTCGACTACCTCTATCCCTCCCGGCAGCAGTGCAACATGTGCCATACGGGCGTGGCGGGGCCGGTGCTGGGTTTCCGCACCCGCCAGCTCAACCGCAGCTACGACTACCCCGGCGGCGAGGCGGCGAATCAGATCGAATCGTTGAGCGTGGCTGGCTTCATCCCGCAGTCGATCACGGTTGCGCAGCTCGCGAGCGTGCTGACCTCCGCGCGCGGGGATAGTGCGGCGGTTTCGGACGAGGCTTGGGCGCGCTCGTATTTCGATAGCAATTGCTCGCATTGCCACCAGCCCGGCGGTAGCTCCCGGGCCTTCTTCGACGCGCGGCTGACGACCCCGCTTTCCAGCCAGTCGCTCGTCTGCGGCCCGGTGATCGATGGACTCGGCGCGCCGGCTCCCGCCGTGGTGAAGCCCGGCAGCTTTGAAAATTCGGTGCTGCTGCTGCGCATGAACACGATCGATGAATGCTGTGCCATGCCTCCTCTTGCCAAGGGGATCGTGGACGATGAAGCGGTGGCCCGGGTGGCGGACTGGATCCTGGGGATGGACGCGGACTCGTGCACGAAGTCGCAGGGCTCCTACCGGGCGGCCGTGATCGGCTTCCCCGGGCCCATTCCACCCGGTGCCCACGGGCCGGACCTCTGGCGCTCGAACATCGTGATCAACGAGGACGACACTTTCACCAATACTACCGGTGCCCCTCTTTTGCTGTCGTTGGACCGTTTCCATTTCAATGCCGGCCGTGTCGGCGATCCGCTCACGCCATTCGTAGTGAAGGTGAAGGGGGACAACGACTTCACGGTCGTGGCGATCGGTAGCCCGAGGACCGATTACACCCTCGGCGAAAACAGCCTGCCTTTTTCGGACGTGAATGTGGAAGTGACCCTGGCACCCGGAGAAATCCTTGCAGCCGGCTTCCTCGATGCGAACCCCGACGGCTCCGGGGGCACGCTTCCCGGCATTATCGATTGGGAGGAGGGCGGTACGGAGATCTGGTACGGCGGTGGAGAATCGGATGCGGATGGCGGTTCCGTGACTGCCGGCGCGATGCCGGATCCCGGTGGAGCACTCCACACCACGCTGACCCGCGACTACCGTTTCTCCATCGGCTACACGATCACCGGATATGAGATGGGCAATGGCCCGGCGGCGGAGCCGGGCGCGGTGCCCGACGGCGCGAACTCGAACTTCGTCATCAACGAGAGCGATACCTTCACGAACGATACCTTGGAACCGCTCACGCTGAGCGTGGAGCGTTTCCGCTTCCATGCCTCGCGGGTGACGGACCCGGTCACTCCTTTCATCGTGAAAGTCAATGGTGACAACGCCTTTACGGTGGTGGCCATCGGCGCTCCGCAGACGGCGTATGCGCTCGGCGATAACGACATTCCTTTCTCCAGCGCACCCGTGCAGTTGACGCTGGCACCGGGAGAAACCATCGCCCCCGGCTTCATGGACAGCTTGCCGAACGGTACCGGCGGCACCCAAAACGGAGCCGTTTCGTATACCGAAGGCACCGATGAGATCTACTACAGCTACGATGTGACGAACGTCGGAAGCAGCATCGCGCTCGGCGAGGCTCCGGTGCCGAAGGGCTACCAGCTGACCGACTTGCAGCGCGATTACTACTTCTCGATCTCGCTCGGCTTCGGCGGGCGGGAAGATGAGGACGGCGACGGCTTGCCGGATCGCTGGGAGCTGGCGTATTCCCCGGAGCTTACTGCCCTCACCGCCGCGGGCGACACCGATGGCGACGGTATGACGGATGCTGCGGAGCGCGAAGCGGGAACGGATCCGACCGATGCCACCAGCCGCCTGATGGCGCTGGGAGTGGTGAAGAACGCCGCCTCTGTCACGGCGGCGTTGAAGACGATCCCGGGGAGATTCTACGAGGTCGAGGTGTCGGCCGACCTTCTCTCATGGGAGACGGCGGGAAGCTGGAAAGCGGCGGGTTGGCCGTCCACGGCCACCAACGTGACGATCCCGATGTCCTCGTTGCCACCGGGATCGGGCGCGCGGGTGTTTATCCGCGCGGCACCGGCGGTCCGGGAGTGAAAGGGTGCCGCCTGTCGCATTTTTCGGCGCTACGGCCCCTATCAATTTGCTTGCGGAAGCAGCCCCGAAAACGCGAGTTGAAGTGATGAACTTGGATAGACGCGATTTCCTCCTTTCCCTTTCTTCCGCCATGCTCGCGCTGGGAACGCGCGGCTTCGCCCAATCCCAGGATGCCGCCACGGGTGCCGCGGTCGTCGGCCAGGGCGATTACCAGTGGCGCGTCGTCCCCGGCTGGGGGGTGCTGGATTCCTCCACGCCGGTGAAGGACTGCCACGCCATGATCCAGGTGAAGGACGGGCGGATTTTCCTGCTGACGAACGAAACGCGGAACAACGTCATCATCTACGACCGCGCGGGCAAGCTGCTCGGCAAGTGGGGGACCGAGTTTCCCGGCGCTCACGGATTCACGCTGCTGGAGGAGGACGGGCAGGAGTTCTTTTTCATCACCGACCACGACCGGCACCAGTTTTTCAAGACAACCCTCGACGGAAAGATCCTCCGCACTTGGGATTACCCCGAGAAGAGCGGGAAATATGCGAATGCCGGCGAGTTCAAGCCGACTCACGTGGCGCTGGCCCCGGACGGGGGCTTCTTCGTGGTGGATGGCTACGGGAAAAGCTGGTGCCACCGCTACGACGCCAAGGGGGAGTGGGTGAAGAGCTTCGGTGGCAACGAAGGCGGCGGTGCGAATCTTGCCTGCGCTCATGGTGCCTGGGTCGATACCCGCGATCCGAAAAATCTGCTGTGGATCACCTCCCGGAGCGAATCGAAGCTCAAGCGCTATACCTTGGATGGTGAGCTGGTGGACATCCTGGAACTGACCGGCAGCCAGCCGAATTTCATCGTGCCTTTCGGGGATCACACGCTCGTCCCTTGCCTTCGCGGAAATCTCGGAAAGAACGGGCAGTTTGAGAACGGGTTCCTGTGCGTCCTCGATCCGGAGCGGAAGGTGATTTCGAATCTCGCCGCCCCCGCTCCCGCCTATGCCGATGGGAAGCTGGCGCCTCTCGCAGCCGACACCAAGCTCTTCACCTACCCGCATGGCATGCTGATCGATGACGAGCAGAGCATCTACGTCGCGCAGTGGAATTCGGGGCGGACGTATCCGATCAAGCTGGAGCGGGTGAAGGCGTGACGCGCCGCCCGGCCGCCGCGGTTGGTGGCTTCAGACGTACTGCTGCCCCTCGATCGGCGTGGTGGGGATGTATCCGGGGATGGCATAGACGGCCAGCATCGCGGAAGTGGCGGCGGATTCGACACAGCCGATATCGACGGCATTCCGGCACCAATCGCCCGCGAAGTACAGGTTGTTGAAGCCGGTGTCCCAAGGGGCCAGGCGGTTCGGCGCGCCGGTATTGGTAGAGAGCACGTAGCGCTCGGAAGGATCGATGTTGATCCTGAAATACTGCCACTCGAAACGCTCTTCGTCGGTGGCCGCCGGATCGGGATGGTAGAGGGATTTCGGGTCGAGGGTGCAACCGTCCGGACCGCAAATGCCGGGCCAGAGAAAGGCTTTGTCCCTCAGCCAATCGAAGCAGATTTTTTTGACCCGCTGTCTTTCACGGGCCGGATAGCCCGGGTCGGTTCCCGGGGGCGGTTCGTCCGGATCGTCGGGTGCCGGGCCGCAGAGATAGACGAGGTGGCGGGCACCGGTGGTAGCTTCGGTGCGGAGGATCGGCGTGGCCTCGATGATGATATTGAAGGGATCGGGCGCGGAACCGGCGAGGGCCAGCTCGCAGTAGTGGTTGTTCTCGTCCCAGCGCAGGCCGTCCTGACCCTCGCCCCCGCCGGAAAACCAGAACTGGCAGGCGATGGTGCGGATCGATTCGGCGGTGCGAATCATCCTCTCGTAGCGCGGGCTATGCTCGAGGAGACCCCCGGCGAGATGCCGGTGAGCTTGCGGCGGGATGGCCAGGATCACGTGGTCGAAAGTGTCCGTGGCTCCCTCCGGCGCGGCAAGGGCGTCGGTCAGCACTACCGTCTCCACCCGATGGCTGCTCCAGTTCGATTCCATTCCGGGATCGCCCGGCGGAGGCAGGCTCGCGGGATCCAGTTGATCCTCCAGCGGGTGCTCCGGCCATATCGGCCACTTCACCTCGCCCTTCCGGGAGTGCGGCACCGTGATTTCCTCGATCGGGGAATACTCCTCCACTCCGGGCTTCAGGCGTGCCTGCCGGTTGAACACGATGCTTGCCACGCGATTGCCGTCCTCATCCGGCAGGAGCTTCTCCACGCGGTGGAAGAACTCGAATTTCACGCCGCGGTCCTTGAGCACCCGGTAGAGCGGCACGAAGACGCACTCGCCCATGCCCAAGGTCATGCGATACACGTACGCGCCCTTATATCCGAAGAAGATCCGGAAGAAGCCGCGCAAGGCGGCGCCCGCGGCGAAGTTGGCATTCGCGGTGTCGTGCGCCTTGCCTCCCGAAAAGGCGAAAGGCGTATCGTAGTAGCCGCGGAGGTAGGGAGACTCCTTCAAGTCGTGGTAGATCGCCCCGTGTTCCTTCAGCCATTGGAGGAACTCCTGCTTGTCGAGATCCTTGAACTCCTTGTCCCTCACCAGCACGTCCACCAGGGTGCCGCGCAGACAGGTCCGGTAGAGATCTGCCAAGCAGAGCTCGCGCAAGTCCTCCTCCGAAAGGTCCTTCCTCTTCGACAAGCGGCGGAGACGCCAGCCGGCATAGTCGAGGGCCCACTTGAGAAGCCGGCCCACGACGAGTTCGCCGTACCATTGCTGCTCGCTGCCTGCCAAATTTACAAACGCAAGCGTCTGCGCGCTGGCATGACCGGTGGGGTCGCCGGGATTGACGCCTGCAGGACAGGTGCCGGGAGGAAGGGGCTTGATAGAGCGCTCCAGCCATTTGCTCGCCAGGTGCAGCATCCTGACCATCACCGACCCTAGGATTCCCGTGGCGCGGACATTCGA
This sequence comes from uncultured Haloferula sp., assembly GCA_946885645.1. Next base: position 13,215 of record CAMPGU010000017.1, on the reverse strand, counting down.
AGCCATGTGGTCGGCCATCCGCCACAAAGTACTACGGATGTCGGGGCAGGGCGTGCCGTCGCCCGGCGTCCCGGGATAAATTTCGAGATCCATCTTCCACGGGTGCCACTTGCCGTCCTTCCCCTCGTGGTAGAAGACCCCCTCCCTCGATTCCTCGAAGAGCTCGTCCCAATCGGTGCAATCCCCGACGGTGAAGCCGAGCTCCTTGTGCCGCTCCATGCACTGGCGGAGCGTCTTGAAGGCGTTTTCGTAGAACCCGAACCAGACATGGGGGCCGTGCTCCTCGCTCCGGTGGGTTTCGCCACCGCCGCGGCTGCTTGCTCCTTTTCCTCCGAGGCGCCAGCCCGTCTGATAGAGGGTCACGCGATATTTCGCACGCAGTTCCGGGGTGGCGCTCAGCCAATACGCCGCGATGCAGCCGCCCACGCCGCCACCCAGGATGACGACATGCTCACGCGGATCGCTCATATCTCGAATACAGCTGCTTGAACTTCAGGGTCTCCGCCTCCGCGCCGCATTCCGCCAGCAAGGCCAGCCCGCTTTCAAAATGCTGCGATCCACCGGTTCTTACGCCTTGGAAGCAACGGGCCCGCGCTTGGAAAAACTTCGCGCCGAGACGCCGGGCGGCAATTTCCGCCTTCGCGAAATGCTTCGTGCCGCCGGGCCCGTGAAGGCCTTTCGCGCAGTGGAGGATCGGCACGCCGATCGCGAAGCTCTTCGCGAACTGCACGGATCGCTTCATGAAACGAAAGGTCAGCTCGCCGAACTGCCGGTCCTCCGAAAGTTCGGGCGGTCCCCAGGTGCGCATCTCTCCCAGCAGGACGGCGGCATCCGCGAGGAGGAACTGGGTTGAAGACACCGGCGCATGGCTACCGGCCAGCTCCTCGGCGTCGCGCAGCCGCTCCATCGCTTGCCAGGGATTCCCCGCACGCCAGGCGCAGATCGCGCGCATGACGTGGATGGAAGACTGGGTGATCGCGTCGCCGCCGTGGTTGGCGATCTGGCGGCAGCGGGCTTCCGCTTCCTTCGGACCGCGGCAGGCCAGGTCATGCAGGCTTCCCATCATGGCCGCCCAGGTGCGGGATTGGCGGTCGGTACGCTTGATGGCGGAATCCGTGAGAACCGCCGCCCATTCCGCCGCTTGTTTCAGGTCGCCTTGGAAGTAAGCGACGAAAAAAGCATGGGTGGCGGCTTCCTCGACCCGGCGGCCGTGGCCGTGGGACCGCCAGTAGTCCACATTCCCCGAAGCGCGGATGTCCGCCTCCTGCCAGCGCGCTTTGTCCAAATCGACCAGACAGCCGACATGTTCGATGTAGGTCTTCTCGGTGTGGTCGCCCACGCGGCCGATCATCCCGCGCGCGATGTTCCGGTATCGCTCCGCCAGCCAGCGCGGGCGCTTGCCCGACATGGGGCAGGCGATGGCGGCACACAGCGAGGCGAGCACCGCGCTCTCGCCATTTTTCGAGGCGAGATCGAGCGCGGTCATGCAGCACTCGGCGGAGCGCTTCTGGTCATTCTGGAAGTAAGCGATCTCCGCGAGCATCAGGGCGGCCCGGGCGGCGCCTTCGAGCACCGGCGAGGCGGTGGATGCCGCCTTCGGCCGTCCGGTCGCGAACAACCAGAAGTGCCGCCACAAGATCCCGGCACCGATGGGGAATTCCCCTTGGCGCGGACTCACGCCGTAAAGAACCAGAGCCCTTTCCAGAAGGGCCACGGCATCCTCCACCATGCCCCAGTGGAAAGCGGCTTCCCCTTCGATTTGCAAGAGCCGGGCCCGCCGGGCGATGGCCACCGGACCGCCGCCGGCTTCGTGCGGCCGGTCCAGCTCCAGGGCGGCTCGGGCCGCCTCGCGTGCTTCGCGCAGGGCGAAACGGGCCAGTGCGGCACGGGCGGCGCGGTCGTAGAGATCGATGGCTTCCTCGTCGCGTCCCGACTCCCGCGCATGGAAAGCGGCTTCCGCAGGGGAGAAATCCCGCGGTGCCTTCGACGTCATCCACTCCAACGCAGCTCCGTGTCCCGCGACCCGATCCCGGTCCGACAGCAGGGACAGCGCCGCCTCGCGCAGGAGGTCGTGATAAAACGAGAACAAGCCGCGGGCGCCCGGGACTGCCACGATGAATTCCCCGAGCAAGTGCGACTCCCAGCACGCCTTGAAATCGATCCCGGGCGAACAAGCCAGTGCGGTGAGCTCCGCTTGTTCCCGGGAAAACGGCTCGCGCCATACGGCGCAGGCACCGAGCAGGGCGCGCAAGCGCGGGGACAGATCGCGGAAGCGCTCCGTCAGCGGCATTTCCCCCCGGTTCCCGGCGGTGGCGCCCTCGCTTTCCGCGGCGAGGTCCAAGGTGCCGCCCATGCTTAGGAGACGCCGCCGCCTGCCCATCACGGCCACCGCCTCCCGCGAGACAAGCGGCAGGCCGCCCGAGATCCGGTGGATCTCCTGATTCAGTTCATCGGTGATCCGCTCGAAGCCGGAAAGCTCCGCGAGCAGGTGCCGGTGCTCTTCCAGCGAGAGCGGGCCCAGCGCGATGTCTTCCGGCGCGGGATGTCCGCGGCGGCCGAGGATGAGGAGCAGGGGTGCCTGCAGGCGCGATAGCGCGGCGATCACGCCGAGGCTGCCCTCATCCATCCACTGGATATCGTCCACGATGACTGCCGAGGGCTGTTCCGCTACCAGCCGGACCAGCACGTTCGCCGTGAAGTCGGGGAGCACGTCCTTGTACTGGAGGGGGCTTAGACCGCCATCCACCGCCGCATCCGCCTGCACGGGTTCGGAGAGGAAACGGACCAGGTTTTTCACCAGGGTCTCGTCGAGCGTGAGCTCCGCTCCGAGTCTCTGCACCGTCGCGGGAACCCTCTCCGCGCCGATTTGTGAAAGGATTACCCGCCACGCGGAAAAGGTGCCGGGGACATCCGAAGGCAGACACGAGACGCGCGCGACGCGCATCTCCCGTGCCGAGACCAGCCAGGAAGCCAAGGCGCCGATCAGATGGGATTTTCCGGCACCGGCAGGCCCGGCGATGCTGATCTGCCGGACCGCCGCGGAACCGTCCTGCTTGCCGATGTGGTCGCGGACCCAATCCCAGAGCTCCGACCGGGCGGGAGGTGTCACTTTCCCCGCCGCCGTCTTGCTGACTTCGAGGCGGTGGGCACAGAAGGGTTCCGACAAAAGGCCGGGAAGAAAGCCGATGCGCTCCGAGCGGTAGGGTGGCGGCAGTTTCCCCGCCGTCCTTTCATCCATGACGAGCCCGTCCATCTCCATCGCCGCGAGCCCTTCCAGGAGCCGCTCCGCGGTGCCGTCCGCCCCGGCAGGACCGGGGACGAGCACGAGAAGAGCCGAGGGCTTCCCGGCCAAAATCCTTGCCGCGCGGGCGAGCAGTACCTTGAGCAGGTCCGATCCGTCCGTCGCTTCCCCCGCGTCGGCGGGAAGCCTCCGGCTGCCGCCCTGCTCCATCCGCTGCCACAGGCACCATGCCACGCAGCCTTGCCCGGAGATCGCGGCCTCTGCGGCCATCCTTTGATCTTCGCCCGTCATGAGCACCTCAGGTGGACCAGATTTTCCTGCCGAGGGAGAGATCGAAATCGAACTTCGCCCGCAAGGGAGCACCCACCGGCCCCGAAACGAGCCCGATGCGGTGGAGCAGCGCGCTGCTCCGGAATGCCGGCACCACAAGTTCCCAATCGCCGGACTCACGGCTCAGGTGCGTGAGGTTGGAGAACTTCATTTCGCTCGTCGCCACCGAGCGGTGGCAGGCCGCGCCGGGGACGCTCACGTCGCGGAATTGCTTGAGGAAGACGAACTCCTGGGCGGTCTCGAGTTCCGAAAACATGCCCACGAGCCGGGAGAAGATGAAGTCAATCGCGGCATCGCCCCAGTCCGTCTTCCATAGCAGGTCGAGGAAGCCGGGCTCCGCTTCGCCGAAAAGCTCGTCCTTCACCGTTTCCGCCAGGCTGCTGGCGAAGGAGCCGGCTTGCTCGACCGGAGCTTCGTCACCGGAGGAAGTCCGCAGGAGGGCAAGCAGACGGCAGTTCTTCAAAGTGGCCGCTTGTCCCGGGCGGGCGGCTACCTCGCAGCGCGCTTCGCCGCCATCCGGCCCGATGTCCACCTGGCCCATGATCTTCGGAAAACCGAATGCTTCCCGGCCGCTGATCAGGGCGGGGGACGAATCGAGGCACAGCACGATCGGGTAGAACTTGATCGACGGCATCCCGCCGTTCCAAGCGATCAAGGGCAAGGTCACCACCATCTCCGACTCGGAGACCGCACCCCAGTCGTCGTGGAGCGGGTGCAGGGAACGCATCTCCGCCATCCGCATGAAGATGACAAAGGCCACGGGCAGGGCGGTAAACTTCACCTCCGCCTCGACGCCGGGAGGGCGCCAGTTCAGCGTTTCATCGACCCATTTCTGGGCTTCGTCGCCGTTGATTTTCCGAACGACCGACAGCGATTCCACCCCCGTGATACGGAAAGGAGGGCGGAAATTGAGATCGGTATCACGCTCGGTGTAGGGGATCATGAATCGGAGGGGGGAAATCGGACACGGATAATGTTCCGGGACTGAAAATGAGAAACTAACAAAAGCTACTGCCGCCTGCTATCGGAGAGATTCCTATCCCGGAGCCACCTCTTCAGGTATCCCGGCTATCGCCTTTGGCCATACCCAGCCAGTCCCGGGCTTGTAGAAGCAGCTCGGTGCTATTCGAGCAGCCCAACTTCGCTTTCATGTTCTCGCGATGGCTATCCACGGTCTTGCTGCTGATTTCCAGCAGCTTTGAAATCTCCTTCGTCGAGCGACCCTCGCCCATCAGGCGGAAGACCTGGAATTCGCGATCGCTGAGCGTTTCGATTCCCGCGGCAGAACTTTTCGACCAACTCCGCATCATCTCGTCCGTCAGCGCCGGCGAGCAGTAAACCCTGCCCGCCTCGATCATCTGGAGCGCCTCGAACAAGGCCGCCACGCGGTTGCCCTTCATCAAATACCCCGACGCTCCCGCCTTTAGCGCGCGGGGGCCGTAGCGGAGTTCCGATTGCATGCTGAATACCAGTACCTTGCAATCCGCCGCGAGCTCCTTGAGCTTGCGGATCAGATCCAGCCCGTCCCCATCCGGCAGGGCCAGGTCCACCACGGCCAGCGTCGGTTTCACCCGGGCGGCGATCTCGATCGCGGCTGCCTGGGTCTGAGCGCAGTGCAACCGGTAGCCGGGCATCTTCGATTCGACCAAAGCCTTCACCGCCACGAGGATGATCGGATGATCATCGACGAGCAGCAGATCGCGGGTTTCAGGATACGTGGACATCCGGGGTTCCCTGAGCCTGTTATCAGGGAATCTCCCTGAAATCGACAGGGAAATCCGTCACGGCGCAATGCCGTGTTTCCGGGCGAATTCTTGCGCCGCCGCCGAATCCTTCTTTTGCCATTCGGAATGAATGGCCTCGAGCGCCTCGTCCCGGTCTTTGCCGGCCGGTAGCGTCTCCGCCCATTGGGCGGCGGATTCGGGTTCGTAGGGAGCCACGGTCACGGCGTAGGCGCTCACGGCAGCCTGCCGGGCAGGACCATCCCCGGTGGAGTTGATCCATTCCCCGGCGGCCTTGTAGTCCTGCCTTGTCCATGTCTTCACCAGCTCCCCCGTCTTTTGCCTGAACAAGTCCTCGGGGACTTTCTCCGCCATCCAGTCGATCCACTGCCCCGTGTCATTCTTGGCGCCCCATGAGTGGAATCCTTGGACAAAGGCGGCATTCTCCTCGTCGCTGAAGGTGGTTTCCTTCAACCAGACCGAGGCGCTATTGAAGCCTTCTTCCATCGCCATGCTCCCGAATTTTCCCACCGCGGCGTTCAGCATTTCTTTCCGGGCCCCGGGGTCGGAGCCCCCCTTGAGATGGTCCCGCAGGGCTGCGAGCACCGCGCTGCGCTCCTCGGGCGTGCGCGCGGCTCCGGCAATGCTTTCCGCCGCGGTCGAGGGTTCCTCCAGGCGCAGTTCGCCGATAAGTTGAAAGGCGAGGCGGGGATCCTGATGGGCGGCACCGGCCACCACCGCCCGCTTGGCATTGTCATTCACCAGCTCGGGGTGCTCCGCACCGTTGGAATGGATCCATTCCAAGGCGGCCACCGGATCGTCATGTGCCCACCTGGAGAGGGCGGAGGAAATGACGTGCTCGCCATGTCCCCGTTCCCCGAGGAGATCCGAAGACTCCGCGAAGAGCTCCAGCGCCTCCCGCGGATGATCGTTCGCGAGCGACATGATCGCCAGACCTAGGATCCCGCGGCGCATATGGTTATCCAGCCCCGGCGCGATCTTCAGTTCCGCGACGAGGACCTTGAGCTGGAAGACGTCCAGTTCCATCATCTCTTCCAGAATCGCGAAGATGCGCTTCTGGACCTCCTCGCCGGGCTGCTCCCCCCGGCTTTCCATTTCCTTCATCTCGCGGGCGAAGGCCGCGAGCTTGGTGGCGAAGGCCTTTGCTTCGGCCTCCCTGTCGCCCGGGTTTTCCCGCCGCGTTTTAGTGTCCTTTGAAATCGCCCGCTTTCCTTTGATCTCCCCGGGAGAAAGCCCCATGGCCCTGGCGTCCTCGACCGCGCGCGCATGCGTCTCGCGCGCTACCGCGAGACTTGCCTGATTCCGCCGGCCGAGGGCACCGGCAACCACCAGGATGAGGAAAGTAATGAGGAGCGATGTCTTCATAGGGGGAAACCCGCGGGCTACTTCGGCGGGAGGACGGTTGCGCGGGTACGGACGCCGCCGGCTTTTTCCAGATGTTTCAGGACCTCCTCCCGCTTTCCCGGGTCGATGATCTTGTCCACAAACGGCAGCGCTTCGTCGCGGCGGCCGCGCGAGGCCTCGCTCGTCAGGAAGGCCACCAGCGCATCATCTTTTCCACTCTCCGCCTGATATCCGACGGCGAGCTGCGCCAACTCCGGGAATTCCCGCCACTCGCTCATATGTGCGAGGGCCTGTCCGCTCAGGCGTTCTGCGTCCTCCGGAGCCTCCCGCAGGATCCACTCGCGGCTTTCCTCGACCGTTGTATCCAGCTCGTTGCCATTGCTGATCCGCTTGCGCAGGGAGTCGGCGACCACCGCGGCGCGTTCTTCCCGGGATGCACCGCTTGCGACGAGGAACTCCGTCACCCGCTCGTAGCCGCCCTGTCGCACCAGGCCGCTGGCGGAACTCGCCAGCGTGGACGCTTGCGCCTCCGCCGGCACTTGGCTGCGGACCAGCTCCGCGAACGCCTTCTCCGTACCGGGTTTGATCATGTCCGGCCCCTGCCGGAGGAGATCGGCCCTTTGATCCTCCGGGACGGCCGCGAGCCGGGAAGACGCCGCGACGGGGTCCGACTCCAGGAAGGCCGCGATCAGTCCGGCCTCGAACCGGAGCTTGACCGGGTTCTTGCCATCGAGGGTCTTGCTTTCAAAGGTGTTCTTCGCCACCTGCTCGTCCATCCAGCGTGCCGCTGCGGCGGCGTCCTTCTTCGTCCAGAGCCGAAAGGCGCGGGAAAGCTGCCACCCCAACTGCTCGTCACCCAGCCGGTCGGCGAAACGCTGCAACACGATCTCCGGATCCTTCTGGGCCAGCAAATCGATCAACATCGATTCAAGATCCCGCGCGGCGTCGGCGGGAAGATCCAGGGCGGCGATCTCCTCCAGAGCGGCCTTCAGCTCCTCCGGCGGCATCTCCGCGAGGCGCCTCTGAAGCGCGATCAACGCCTTCATGTCGGGGAAGCTCTCCTGGTTGGACGCTTGGACGATCTTTGAAACCTTCCTCCAATCGATGGTCTTCTCCTCACCCGGACCTTTGCCGGGGGAGACATCCGCGCGCGTGGGGTTGCCAGCCGCCACCTCCTGCCGGGTTTGCTCGATATGCGCGCGCAGGATCGTGGTCTCGTCCTTTAATCTGGACAAGGAAACGCGCTGGGAGCCCAGCCAGAGGGCGCATAAGGCCAGCGCGGCGACAGGTGGGGCCAAGGCAATGGGTTTCATGGCAAGATCCGGCTACGTCCGGGATCGTATGCTGAATTTCGCCTCGCCGTCCGCTGGAAAATGGCGCCGGCGCTGGAACAGGAATCCAGGATCGTGCGCGTGTGGGAAAGGCTACCGCTTTTACTGCTTCGCATGAATAGGTCGGCCCGTACATCTTCCGCCGCGTGAACCCCGCTCTCGATACGCTGCTGCTGCCCTTCTCGCGCGGGGAGATTCCTGTCCCGCGGCGCGCGCTTTTTCTCGGTGCGGAGCCGCATCCGGATTTCCAGAAATGGCCGGAGGTCACGGGCTGGCAGCCGTCCTTCCCGCAGGCAGAGGCGTGGAAGAAGGCGGGACACCCGCTTGACGAAGCACCGGCCGGAAGCTGGCCGCTGGTGTTGCTGCTGCCGGGTAAATCGAGGGACGAGACGCTGGCGGCCTTTGCCCGCGCCTACGACCTCCTGGAAACCGGCGGCATGCTCGTCGTTGCGATGGCGAATACCGCCGGAGCAGCGCGTTTTGAAAAGGAGCTGGCGGAAGGCGCAGGAGCCATCACCTCCCTGCAAAAGAACAAATGCCGCGCTTTCCATGCGGTGAAGAGCGCGGACTGGAACCAGCCGCTGCTGGCAGCTTGGCGCGAGCTCGGAAAGCCGCGCTCCTTGGGAAGCACCGGATTCGTCGTGGAGGCCGGGATTTTCAGTACGGACCATGTGGATCCGGGTTCCGCCCTGCTGGCTGAGCATCTCCCGTCCAATCTGAAAGGCGGCGCCGCCGATCCCGGCGCGGGCTGGGGATTTCTTTCGCACGCGCTCATGCAGAAAAACCCGGACCTCAAGGCGCTCCACCTTTTCGAGGCGGATGCCCGCGCGCTTGCTTGCGCCCGGAGAAATCTCGCCGGTTTCTCCCTCCAGCCGGAATTCCACTGGCATGACGTGGCGGCGGGCCTGCCCGGGAAATACGAAATCATCGTGATGAACCCGCCCTTTCACAGCGGGCAGAACACCGACATCTCGCTGGGCCGCGCCTTTCTCCGCGCGGCTGCCGACTCCTTGCGCACGGGTGGACGTCTTTTCATGGTGGCGAACCGCCAGCTCCCTTATGAAGCGGAACTGGATGCGCTGGGGCTGATCTGGCGGAAGCCGGTTGAGGACGCCACCTACAAGCTGCTCTTCGCCGAGAAGCGCCAGATCGGCGCCAAACCCATGACCTTCCGCTAATTCCCATGAAGCTCGTCAAGCTGCTCGCCAACCTCGGCTATGGATCGCGCACGCAGGTGGAACGCCATCTCCGGTCCGGCGCGGTGACGGACCTGCAGGGGAAGGTCCTCGGGGCCCGCGACTTCCCGCCGCACGGCGACATCCTCTTCAAAGGGGAGCCGCTCGATCCGCCCGCGCCGCTCACGCTGATTTTCCACAAGCCCTACGGCTACACGTGCAGCACCGACGACCCGGGCGATACGATCTACGATCTGCTCCCGGCACGCTTCGCCCTCAGGAACCCGATCCTCAGCCCGGTGGGGCGCTTGGACAAGGAAACCACCGGGATGCTGCTGATGACCGACGACGGCAAGCTGCTGCACCGCATGATCAGCCCCAAGCACCACGTGCCGAAGACGTACCACGTCACCCTGGACCGGCCGATCGAGGGGCACGAGCAAGAGCTTTTCGCCAGCGGCACCCTCGTCCTGCGGGGCGAGGAAAAGCCCTTGCTTCCCGCCAGGCTCGAAGTGCTCGGGGAAAAGGGAGCGCTCATCACTTTGGAAGAGGGACGCTATCACCAAGTCCGCCGCATGTTTGCAGCAGCGGGCAATCACGTCGTCGCCCTGAAGCGGACACGGATCGGGAGCTTGGGCCTGCCGGAAGAGCTCGGGGAGGGTGCGTGGAAGATCCTCTCGCCGGAGGAAATCGCCGCCGCCGCCGCGGCTTCGTAGCGGTCAAGCCCCGGCCGGTGCCGCCGTTTCCTCGTGGGCCCGCCGCACCTCCTCGGCAATGATCCGGATACCGCGGCGAACCACCGTCTCGTCCATGGTGAAGGTCATGCGCAGGCATTCGTGGCGGTGCCGCCATGATTCGTCGTCGTTGCCGAAGAAAAAGTAGTGGCCGGAGATGATCAGCACGCCGCGCTTTTTCAGGCGTTCGTAGAGCTCGCGCGAGGTGATCGGCAGACCGGGGAACCATAGCCAGAGAAAGAGCGCCCCTTCGCTACGGTGGATGTAGTAGTCGAAATCCTCTCCGAAGCTCTCCGCCACGAGTTCCCGCGCCTGGCGGGACTTCGCGATGTAGAACGGCTTCACCGTTTCATTCGCGATACCGAGGATTTCCCCGCTCTCCACCAGCGGCAGCGCGATCGCCTGGCCGATGTTCGGATTCGCCAGGCCGATGATCGAGCTCATGGAGGCCATCGCCGCCGCAATCCGCGGGTGGGCGACCACGATCCCCGTGCGGGTGCCGGGCAGGCCGATCTTTGAAAGGCTCAGCGTGAGGATGATATGCTCCTCCCACACCGGCTTCGCGTCCGTGAAGATGATGTTCGGGAAAGGCGCGCCGTAGGCATTGTCGATGATCAGCGGGATCCCGTGCCGCTTCGCGAGGTCGGAGAGCCGGGAGATTTCGCCGTCGGTCAGGACGTTGCCGGTCGGATTGGTCGGCCGGGAAACGCAGATGGCCGCGATATCGTCCGTCACTTCCAGCGCGTCGAAATCCACGCGGTATTTGAACTCGTGCGGCCCTGTCTTTTCGATCTTCGGGGGTACCGCGCGGAAGAGGTCGCCGCCCGCACCCTGGTTCGCGTAGCCGATATACTCCGGCACCAGGGGCAGCAGGATTTTTTTCCGGCGGCCGGCCGGCATTTCCCCGGCCAGGAGGTTGAAGAGGAAGAAGAAGGCCGTCTGGCCGCCAGCGGTCACGGCGATGTGCTCCGGCCCGAGCGGCCAGCCGAACTGGCTGCGGAAGAGACCCGCCAGCGCGCCGATGAAGCGGGGATTGCCGCGCGGGGGATCGTAGTTCCCCAGCACCTTCTCCATGGCACCGGGCTCCGCCAGGATCTCCTCCATGCGGCGGCGCCAGATGGCATTCACCTCCGGGATGTGGGCGGGCTGCCCGCCGCCGAGCATGCAGATATCGGGACCGCCGTGGGCGAGGGCGTTGCCCAGGTCTTCCATCAGCTCCTCGATGCCGCTGCCGCCGGCGAGCTGCAGGCCCATGTTTGAGAATTCGGGATTCATGACTCGGGTGCCGTTGACCGTCGGATGCCGCACCCTATAGTGGCCGCTCTTTCCTGAACAACCTTTCTATCCCATGGCAATCCAGACCGGCGACAAGGCACCCGATTTCACCCTCGTTTCAAAAACCCCCGAGGGACCGCAGCTTGTGACGCTGTCGGACTTCGCGGGAAAATCGAATATCGTCCTGCTGTTCGTGCCGATGGCTTTCACCGGCGTCTGCACGCAGGAGTTGTGCGATGTCTCGGGCGGTCTCGGCGAATACGAATCGCTGGATGCGAAGGTCTTCGGGATCTCCGGCGACAACCCCTTCGCGCAGGAAGCTTGGGCGCAACAAGCGGGCATCACCCTGCCGCTGCTCAGCGATTACGAGCACGCGGTGGCAAAGGCCTATGGCGTGGCCTACCAGCAATTCCTGCCGGAAAAGAACCTGATCATGGGCGGGGTGGCCAAACGCTCCGCCTTCGTCATCGATAAGGAGGGTACCGTCCGTTATGCCGAGGTGCAGGAGCACCCGAAGGATCTTCCCGATTTCACGGCGGTGAAGGCGGCGCTGCAATCGCTGGCTTGATCGTTCCGGGAAATAAAAAGGCCGCGGGGAGTCCCGCGGCCTTTTCTCGGAAGAAAATCAATTGCCCTCCACCGGCGGCGATTCCTCATTGCCCGGCGGCAGCGGGGTCGGCTCCACCGGCGGCACGACCGGAGCATCCGCCGGAGCCGGCGTGGCATCCGGGACGACCGGAGCGTCCGGATCAATCACGGTAGGCGGTGGCGGGGCGGTTGGATCCACCATCGGGACCACACTGTCGGGCGCGGGCGGATAAAGCTGGATTTCATTCGGCGATCCCGCGGGGCCCAAGTCAGCGGACTCCTGCTGATCGGTCACCTGAATGTTGGGGACATAGCCGACCTCGCCGCTGTTCAGCTCGACTTTCACGTAGTTCCCGTCGTCGGAAATCACCTTCATTTCGGTATTTCCGGCCAAGGTCTTCTCGGCGGTCGCGTCGCCCTTGGGGCGGCTGGCGAAGAAGGCCACATTGTCCATGTTCGTGCGGACAAATGCCCCCGGTTTGTAGCCGGAGCGCGTGGCTACCGCGGTCCGGCCGGAGCCTGGGGCCACCAAGGGATCGAATTCTCCCTGCGTGACCAAACCGCCTGTTTCACAGGAGGAGAGGGCGAAAGCACAGGAGCCGAGGACGAGGAGATGCCACTTCATGAAGATGACCGCAACTTGGCACGGGCTGAGATGAGGGTCAACGCGATAACAGGCCGGATTCCAGATGCAGCCGGAGGGCCTCCCGCCAGTCCCTCGGCGGCCTTCCAAGCAGCGCTTCCAGCTTCCCGGTGGCCATCGCGGTGTGACGGGGCCGCGGTGCCCGGAAAGCTCCCATTTCCGCCATCGGCAGGTCCTTTACCATGCGCAGGGGAAGTCCCGCGCGCTCGTGGAGGAGGCGCACGACCTCCACCGCGATCCCGTGCCAGCTCGTCACCGGCCCGCCGTTGCAGGCATGAAAGAGTCCGGGTGGCAGGCCTAGGGAAAGCAGGCCTTCGACCCAATCGCAAATGTCCGGGGTATAAGCGGGCAGCGAAAATTTATCCGCCACGGCAGACAGCATCCGTCCCGCGAGCGCCCCGCTGATAATGGAATCGGGGAATGCCGGCTTCTCCGGCCCGAAGACCCATGACACGCGCATCACCGTGCCGCCTGCCGCCAGGACCCCGCGCTCGCCTTCTTCTTTCGTGCGGCCGTACACCGAGAGCGGTGCCGGCGTTTCCTCCTCCGTACGCAAGCCCGGTTTCCGGCCGTCGAACACGTAGTCCGTGCTGAAATGCAGGATCTTTTTCCCCCGCTCCCGGCACAGGGCCGCCAGAACCGCCGGGGCGAGGGCATTCGCGCGGCGGGCGAGCTCGGGCTCGTCCTCGCATTGCTCCAGGCCGGTCATCCCGGCGGGGTTCAGGAGGACGTCGAAATCCACCTCCGCCAGAGCCTCCGCGACATCAAGACCGTTCAGATCCAGAAGCGCCCGTGGCAGCTCGGTCACCGTG